>JAIXVE010000176.1 GCA_027483175.1 Verrucomicrobiaceae bacterium
CCCGCAATCGCCACCTTCTTCTGCAATGGCCGTCCCTTGTTCACCAGCCGATAAATCCGTCCATGCACGTGGTCGCGCCGCGGATCACGAATGTTGTGCTGCATGTGCCCGATGATCGCGTTCTGCCAGTCCGCAATGTACAGCGCCCCGTCCTCACCAAACTCCGCATCCGTCGGACGGAAGTTAGGATCGTCACTCTTGAAGTAATCCGGCGTCGGCGTCCCCCACACTTCCCCGAACGCACGCTTCGGATTCTCAAACCCTTCCCGGTGCAGGTCATACCGCTTGATCCCCAGATACCCGATCGTGTTCAGCACCAGAAAATCCTGCTGAATGTCCTCAGGAAAATTGTCGCTCGACACAATGCAGTCCGCCGGCACCGGCCGAACTTCCATGTTCACCAGCTGGTGCATCTGGAACCCGTTGCCCTGCGGCCGCACCTGGAACGAATTCCCGCCCGTCCCGTCATTCGCATAGTGATACCCCCAGTAGTCAAACGAGGTCCCGTGCGGATTCGGACTGTTCCCCGCATGGAACGTGATCGTGTACCGCCGCGGATCAAACCGGTACATCCCCGACGCCGTGGAATGCAGCGCCGCTCCCCACGGATGCTCGAACGCATTCTGCAGGAAAATCCCGCTCTGCCAGTAAATCGCCCCGTCCGGCCCGAGAATCAGGTTGTTCGCCGCATGGTGCGTGTCCGCAGAATCAATCCCCTGGAACAGCACAATTCTCACGTCCGCCTTGTCGTCCCCGTCCGTGTCCTTCAGGAACAGAATGTCAGGCTGCGTCGTCACAATCACCCCGCCATTCCAGAACTCGAATCCTAGCGGGTTGTGCACTTTCGCGAACTCAATCGCCTTGTCCGCCACGCCGTCCCCGTTCTCATCCGGCAGAATCAGCAGCGAATCATTCATCGCCTTCAGCGGCTCCCACTTCGGATACGTGTTCCAGCAAGCCGCCCACAGCCGCCCCTTCGCATCCACCTGCAGCTGCACAGGATTCGCAAACTGCGGAAACTGCTTCTCGTCCGTAAACAGATTCACCTCATACCCCTCAGGCACATGCATCTTCGCCATCGCCGCCTTCCCGTCCTGATACTCGCTAGGATTCGACAGATTCGACACCACCGGAATCGGCGGCGGCACATTCGCGTCCGAAACCTTCATCGTCTTCCCTTCCGCCGCAGCCCAGATCGCCTGATCCCGGTTCGCCGTCATCGTGTCCAGCATCACCAGCTCATGCTGCAGCACTTCCGCATTCGACTGCCCATTCACAAACTTCAACCCGGACCTCCCGCCCCAGATGTCATTCCCGTCCGTCGCCCGATACCGGTTGTGCCAATGCCAGTTCTTGTCCATCACCGCCGCACGCAGCGGCTCCAGCGAAGGACTCCCCGTCGCCGTCGACCCAGTCACCGCCTTCGCAATCACTTCGCCAATCTGCCGGTTCCCCTCAGGCAGCAGATGCACACCATTCAAGGTCAGCGGTGCCGCGGCCGCCGCATACTTCGCCTGCGACGCCGAAAACAGATCCACAAACGCCACGCCCTTCTCCTCCGCCACCTGCTTGATCGCCCCAGTATAAAGCGCCAGATTCACGTTCGTCCCCGCCCCATTCGGCAGGTTCGGACTCCGGTGATTCTCAAACGCCACCGGCGAAAACAGCACAAACCGCGGTGCCGACTCTCCATTGAACTGGATCCCGCGGTACCTGTCGATCATCGCCCCCAGATCCGCCTTGAACTTGCCCACCCCGGCCTCCCCCGCAAACGACTCATTGTACCCGAAAAACGCAAAGATCACGTCCGCCTTGCACAGCTTCAGATAATCCTCCGGCGACGAAAACCCTTCGTGCCGCGGCCGGTTCGTCACCGTGTCCCCCGTAATCGCCAGCTCCCGGAAGGTCAGCTTCTTCCCCGCCGACTGGCTCTGAATCAGGGTCTCCACCCAACCGTCATGCTGCATCCGGTCCGCCAGCCCGTTCCCGATCGAACAAACCACGTCTTCAGGCTTCAGCGGCAGTTGCGCATGCACAGGGGCGGCCGCCAGCGCAGTCAATGCCAGCGCAAGGGGTGTCAGAGATCGGGAGATGGATTTCATTTGGAAGAGTTGCATTAAAACGGTGAAAAATCAGAGTCGTATCAGGGAATCCCCCCGTCACGCAACCACCTCGTGCACCACCCGGCCATGCACGTCCGTCAGCCGGTAGTCCCTCCCGGAGTACCGGTACGTCAGCTTCTCGTGATCCAACCCCATCAGATGCAGGATCGTCGCATTCATGTCGTGCACATGCACCCGGTCCTCCACCGCCGACAATCCGAACTCATCGGTCGCCCCATAACTGAATCCTTTCTTCACCCCGCCGCCCGCCATCCAAACTGTGTATCCGTAATGGTCGTGATCCCGCCCTTTGTCCCCCTCGGACGTCGGTGCCCGCCCGAACTCCCCGCCCCACACCACAAGGGTCTCATCCAGCAATCCCCGCGCCTTTAAATCCTTCAGCAGCGCCGCAATCCCCTGATCGCACGCCTTCGCCAGCGCCGCATGCCCGCCCACAATGTCCCCATGCCCCGTGTCCCACGCAATGTCATACCCGTCAATGCTCAGCGACAACTGCACCACCCGCACACCTTCCTCAATCAACCGCCGCGCAATCAGGCAGCCCTTCCCGTACTCGCTGTCCCCATACAGCTTCCTCGTCTCCTCACTCTCCCTCATCACATCAAATACCCCCGGCACCGACGCCTGCATCCGGTACGCCATCTCCATCGCCTGAATCGCCGCCTCCAGATTCTGATCCCGCTCCACTCGCTCCAGCTGCAATCGGTTCAATTTCGTCAGCAGCTCCAGTTGCGACTCCTGCGCCTTCCTATCCAAACCCGCCCGCTTCAGATCCCGGATCACCGCATCCGGCTTCATCTGCTCGATATTCACATACGTCCCCGCATACGCCCCCGGAAGAAACGCATTCCCCCAGTTCGCAAGCTTCCCCCGAGGCTGCGCCCGCGGCGACATCGCCACAAACCCTGGCAAATCCCGCGTCTCCGCCCCCAATCCGTACGTCAGCCACGCCCCCAGACTCGGACGGTTCGGCTGCAGCGCCCCGATGTTCGTCATCAGAATCCCCCCGGCATGCTCCGGGATGTCCGTGTGCATCGAATGCACAAACGTGATCTCATCCACACACTTCGCCACCTCCGGAAAAATATCGCTCACCCACTTCCCGCTCGCCCCATACTGCTTGAACCCGAACGGCGACGGCATCAGTCCCATCTTCGTATCCCGCAACGACCGCCGGTTCACCATCTCCGGCCTCTCCCCCGCATGCTTCGCCAGCATCGGCTTGTAATCAAACGTGTCCACCTGCGACGGCCCGCCCGGCATGAACAACTGAATCAACCGCTTCGCCCGCGGCGCAAAATGCGGTGCCTTCGGGGCCAGCGGCGACCCACTCTCCATCCCCTGCACCCGTTCCCCCAGCATCGCCGCCAATCCCACTCCCCCAATCCCCGCCCCCATCCGCAGCAAGGCCTCGCGCCTCGTCAGATGCCCCCGCGTCAGCCGCCGGTACTCGCGTTCATGATCGAAAAACTGTTTCATGGAATTTGCATCAGTTCATGGGCACTCAGCAGTACCTGAGCATATCCCGCCCATTGCGCCGCCGCCGGTTCATTTCCTAACCACTCACCCGCCAGCGCCCGCTCCGCCGCCGAAATCCCCCGTCCGTACAACCTCCAGTAAGCCTCCCCCACCTTCTCCGCCACCCCACCCGGTCGCTTGCTCATCCACTCGCCTAACGCCGCCGCCCGCGCCGTCATGAACGGGCTGTTCAGCATGAAAAGATACTGCTGCGGCACCGTGCTCGTCACCCGCTGCTCCGCAGTCGCCACCGCCGCCGGAAAATCAAACAATCTCAGAAACGCATCCGTCGCAAACACATCGCCCGTCCGGCTGATCCTCCCATACAAGGTCCTCCTTCGGCTCGCCAGCACGTCATCCTCCGGCGGCCCGCCCACCGTCCCATCCAGCTCGCCACTCACCGCCAGCAGCGCATCCCTCCACGCCTCCGCCTCCAGCTTCCTCGGATGCATCCGCCACAACCACCGGTTCTCCCCGTCCTTCGCAAACTTCTCCGCATCATACCGACTGCTCATCTGCCACGTCGCCGACAGCAGTATCCTCCGGTGCAATCGCTTCAGCGACCACCCGTCCGCCACAAACTCCGCCGCCAGCCAGTCCAGCAGCTCGGGATGGCTCGGCTTCTCACCTAGCACTCCAAAATTACTCGGAGTCCTCACCAGTCCCTCCCCGAAATGCCACGCCCACACGCGGTTCACAATCACTCGCGCCGTCAATGGATTCGCCGGATCCACCACCGCCCTGGCCAGTTCCCTCCGCCCGCTCCCCGTCTTCCATCCCTCCCCACCCCCGCCCGACACAATCTCCAGAAACCGCCGCGGCACCACTTCCCCAGGCTTCCGCAAATCCCCTCGCAACGCCACCGCCATGTCCGCATTCCCGCTGTCCTCTAACCCATGCACCACCGGCGGTGCCGCCGCCGCCCCCGCCACCACTCGCTCCCGCTCCGCCCGCAATTCTCCTAACACCCGTTTCTCCTCGTCGCTCAGCACTGCCTCCGCTTCCCCCAACGGCTTCCCATGCCGGTTCGCCGCATCCTCCATGAACACCGCCACCCGACGATCCACCGCCGCAATCGCTTCCCGCCCCGCACGATACGCCGCTATCGCCTCCGGCTCGGCCGCCTCATACTCCCGCGCCTTCGTGTTCCGGAACACGCCCGCCAGCGCATAGTAATCCTTCGCCGTCACCGGATCGAACTTATGATCGTGGCACCGCGCACACGCCACCGTCAGCCCCAGAAACGCCCGGGAAAAGGTATCCACTCGATCCGACAGGGTCTCCGCCTCGGCCTTCGCCACCGCCTCCGCATCTCCGCCATCCGGCCGAAAGTTAGGCCCCACCACGAAAAACCCCGTCCCCGTCGCCCCCACCGCCCCACCCGTCAGGTCGCCCGCAATCTGCCGCTCCACAAACTCGTCATACCTCATGTCCGCATTCAACGCCGCCACCACCCAGTCCCGATAACGCCACGCATGCACCAGCGGTCCGTCATCCCCGAACCCGCCAAACCCGTCACTGTACCTAGCCACATCAAGCCAGTGCCGCCCCCAGCGCTCCCCATACTGCACCGACGCCAGCAACTCATCCACCACCCGCGCAAACGCCCCGGGATCATCATCCGCTAGAAACGCCTCCACCTTCTCCACCGGCGGCGGCAATCCCACCACATCCAGCCACGCCCGTCTCAGCAACTGTCCCTTCTCCGCCGCTCCGTTAGGCTCAAGCCCCGCCGCCCGCAACCCGGCATAAACAAACCGGTCAATCTCTCCACGCGACCACCCATCACCCGCCGTCTCCGGCACCTCCGGCTTCACCACTTTCCGAAACGCCCAGTGCTCCCGCCGAAACCGCTCCCAATCATAAGGCTCACCCCCGCGACCGCTCTCCACCTTCGCACCTCCACCGCCCACCCACGGCGCTCCCATCCGCACCCACTCCCGCAACACCGCAATCTCTCCCTCCCCCAGCTTCCCATCCGGCGGCATCGCCAGATCCTCATTCCCATACCCCACCGCCTCCATCAGCAGGCTCTTCCCCGGATCCCCAAGCACCAATGCCGCCCCGCTCTCCCCGCCCTTCAACATCCCCTCCCGCGAATCCAACCTAAGCCCAGCCTTCAACTTCCCCTTCTCCACCGCCTCCGCCCCATGACACCCGTAACACCGCGTCACCAGCAACGGCCGCACCTTCGCCTCGAAAAACTCCGCCTCCGCAGCCGTCGGATCCGCCGCCGCCACCCCACAACCACCCACCCCAGCCAGTCCCATCACCAGCAAGGCCCGCATCATCGGCATCGTTGAAACGCTCATCATGTTCTCACCCGCCGGTCGTCTCGACCCGCAGTCCCGCCTTCCCTTACTCACCGAATCCCCTCCCTTTTCATCAAATCATCACGCAACCCGCCCGCCACCCACCCCACCCCACCGTCCTTGACTCCCCCCACCCATCCCCGAAAACTCCCCTCCCATGTCAGTCACCTTCACCCTCACCCCCGCCGACCTCCGCGCCTTCACCCGCAACGCCCGCAAATCCATGCCCGAATTCCGCCGGCTCCGCTGGTTCAATCTCGGCTTCGCCGCCCTCATCGCCTTCAGCACCTCCCTAACCACCACCAACTCACTCTCCCTCCCCGCCCGCATCCTCACATTCATCATCCTCACCGCCATCATCTGGCTCCTCATGACCGCCATCAGCGCCGCCGTCAATTGGCTGGTCTCCTCCTTCCGACCCAACACCGCAGGTCTCCTGTGTGGTCCGGCTTACAGATGGTATTTTTTGAACGAGGGATTTTTTCCGAGTCCACGGCGCGAGAAGGGCGCGAATCAGGATTCGCAACCGCCGAGCAACACAGGAATCGGGAAAAAGACCCGTTACTAAACACCACCGCAGAGCGGCTGACTCTTCATTTTCCCCACAACAACAGAAGATGCCATCTGTAAGCCGGGCTGCACAAGGGTGTCCTCTGCGAACACACCATCACCATTGACCCCGACGGCCTCTCCGAATCCACCGCCGTCAACCAATCCCGCTCCTCATGGCAAGGCATCCACCGCATCGACGCCTCCCCGGATTACCTCTTCATCTTCATCCAGCCGAACATGGCCCACACCATCCCCAGAAACGCCTTCCCCTCCCCCGACGCCGCCCACCAGTTCCTCCTCGCCGCCACCACATGGCACCAAACCGTCACCTCCAAGTGACGCCCGTTTGACCGTTGCAGCACTTCAACCTCGCCTCCTGTTTCTCGAAGTGCCGCCAGAGGAACCCCCACCTTGTCACCCGCAATCTCGCACCCTCTCCCCTCCCCGCCGGCATCTCCCTGACGATTCACTTTCACCCGCATGTGAGCGATTTCCCGCATTTCCACTTGCCACCGCATCCCGTCCCCCTATCATCCTCGCACCCCCATGCCCGACGAGGACCTCCACCAGCCGCACGACAAGCTCTTCAAAGAAGGCTTCTCAGACCCAGCCAACGCCGCCGCTCTCCTCCGCCAGCATCTCCCCGCGGAAGTCGCCGCACTCATCCAATGGGACCAACTCAAGCTCATCCCAGGTTCCTTCCTCGACGACGATCTCCGCCACTCCCACAGCGACCTCCTCTTCTCCGCTCCCCTCGCCGCCGACCCCGAATCCTCCGTCTGCGTCCACCTCCTCTTCGAACACCAATCCACCCGCGACCCCTTCATCGCCCTCCGCCTCCTCCGCTACATGGTCCTCATCTGGGAGGAATGGATCCGCCTCGTCGGCAGCTCCA
>JAIXVE010000314.1 GCA_027483175.1 Verrucomicrobiaceae bacterium
ATCCTGCCGACATCATCTTCCACATTGCCCAGAATGCCGTCGTCTTCGTCCACGCTGGCGGCAGTGCTCAGCGTGCCGAGGGCCATGGCGAGGCCCGGGGTATTGACGAGGCCGTCTTCGAAGTCTTCGACGTAGATGCTGCCCTGGCGGATGCCGGCGGCCCACGGGCTGTCGCTGCGTTGGGCGTAGGGGAGCTTGAATTCGAGGTATTCGATGAAGGGCTCCGTAGTGGTAAACCGTCCACCACTGAAAGGTGCGAACAGCATGACCCCCGGGGCTGTTTCGCATTCGCCAAAACCAGTGAGATAGTCACTGGGGACGTTCCACATGGTGCACGCGGCCTGCGTGCGGACGGTGCCTCCCATGGCGAACGCGATGAGGGCGGTGAGGAGGGGCTTCATGGTGCGGGCGGGTAGAGGTTCTGGGCGCGGAGGAGGTGAGGCGTCCAAGCCTAGCGCTGGGAGAGGGTGGTGCAAGTGGCCGGGCCTCTGGGATGTTGTGGGCTGCAGCGGCTGTGTTCATGATCTTTGTCATTGAGGTCACAGGCAAGATGCCCGTGCCACTTTGCTTCCTGGGGCCCGTTGGGCCGGGAGGGGTGGGGGTGTGGGGGGACGAGGCTGGGGTGGTGTTGTTACGGTGTGTCAGGCGAGGAGGTTGTGGATGTCTGAGAAGGGGAGGTTGTGGGCGTCGGCGACTGGTTTGCAGGTGAGGTGGCCGTTGAAGGTATTGATGCCTGAGAGGAGTTCGGGTTTGAGGCGGCAGGCTTCGGGGAGGCCGTGGTCGGCGAGGAGGCCGAGGTAGCGGTGGGTGGCGTTGGTGAGGGCCTGGGTGGCGGTGCGAGCGTAGGCTCCGGGCATGTTGGCGACGCAGTAGTGGATGACGCCTTCTTCGGTGTAGGTGGGGGCGGCGTGGGTGGTGGGTCTGGTGGTTTCTGCGCAGCCGCCCTGATCGACGGCGATGTCGACGAGGACGCTGCCTTCGGGCATGGCGCGGAGCATTTCGCGGGTGATGAGTTTGGGGGCGCGTGCGCCGGGGACGAGGACGGCTCCGATGACGAGGTCGGTGCGTGGGAGGAGGTCGAGGAGGCTGGCTGGGCTGGAGTAGAGCGTGTGAGCGGTGTGCATGGTGATGTCGAGGAAGCGCATGCGGTCCATGTCGACTTCCATGATGGTGACATCGGCTCCGAGGCCGGTGGCGATGCGGGCGGCGTTGATGCCGGCGGTGCCGCCGCCGAGGACGACGACCTTGCCGGGGAGGACGCCGGGGACCCCGCTGAGGAGTGTGCCGCGGCCGCCCTGGTGGCGGGCGAGGTGATAGGCACCGACCATGACGGACATGCAGCCGGCGATTTCGCTCATGGGTTCGAGGAGCGGGAGCCGGTGGTGGAGTTCGACGGTTTCGTAGGCGATGGCGGTGGCGCCGGTGTGGAGGAGGGCCTCGGTGAGTTCCTTTGAGGCGGCGAGGTGGAGGTAGGTGAAGAGGAGCTGGCCTTTGCGGAGGAGGGCGAGCTCGGAGGGTTGGGGCTCTTTGACTTTGACGATGATGTCGGCGGCGGCGAAGACCTCGGCGGGGTTGCTAGCGATGGTGCAGCCTGCGGCGAGGTATTCGGAGGTGGGGAAGCCAGCGCCTTGCCCGGCGTCGGATTCGACGATGACCTGGTGGCCCTGGCGGATGAGCTGCCATGCGGCCGAGGGGGTGAGGGCGATGCGGTTTTCCTGAGCTTTGATTTCGCGTGGGACGCCGATGCAGGTGCGGTTCATGGCGCGAGGGTAGCGCCGGGCGCGGGATCCGCAATCGCGGAGGCGCGGGGAGGGAGCTGGGAGGGATCAGGGCCGGAGGATCATGACATCGTCCGGTGAGGCGGTGAGGTGGACGGCGTCGGGGCCGGAGGGGCGGAGGCCTGCGGGATTGAGTTCGGCGAGGCGGAAGGAGGAGGGGCCGGCGGTGACGGCGTACTGGGCGAGTTCGCCGAGGTAGATGCTTTCGGTGAGGGTTCCGGAGAGCGAGTTGAGGTCGGCTGGGGCGGGGGAGAAGCGGAGACTTTCGGGGCGGACGCAGAGGACGACGGCGTCGCCGGTGGCGGGTTGCCATGAGGGGTCGGTGAGGCGACCGTTCCAGAGACCGTGAGGGGATTGGACGGTTCCGTGGCCTTGCCAGGAGCCCTGGAAGAAGTTGGCTTCGCCGATGAAGGAGGCGACGCCGGTGGAGAGTGGGGCGCGGTAGACCTCGCGAGGGGAACCGACCTGACTGATGAGGCCTTTTTCCATGACGGCCATGCGGTCGGCGAGGTGGAGGGCTTCTTTCTGGTCGTGGGTGACGTAGACGGCGGTGAGGCCGAACTGATTGCAGATGCGGCGGATTTCGCCGCGCATGTCGAGGCGGAGTTTGGCGTCGAGGTTGGAGAGCGGTTCGTCGAGGAGGAGACAGTCTGGTCTGACGGCGAGGGATCGGGCGAGGGCGACGCGTTGTTGTTGCCCGCCGGAGAGCTGGTTGATGCGGCGTTCGCCGAGATGGCCCATCTGGACCATGTGGAGGGCTTCGCGGACGCGGGAGACGATGTCTGGTTTGGGGAGTTTGCGTTCCTGGAGGCCGAAGGCGACGTTTTCAGCGACGCTGAGGTGAGGCCAGAGGGCGTAGCTCTGGAACATCATGGCGGTGTTGCGGCGGTGGGCGGGGACGCCTGACATGTCGCGGTCGCCGAAGTGGATGGTGCCGCTGTCCTGTTGGTAGAAGCCTGCGAGGTGGCGGAGGAGCGTGGTTTTTCCGCAGCCTGAGGGGCCGAGGAGGAAGAACATTTCGGCGGCGGCGATGGTCAGGGAGACATCGTGGAGGACCCTTGTGCCGTCGAAGGATTTGGAGAGGTGGCGGATCGAGATGGGGACCATGCGCTGGGGACGGTGGAGAAGGGCTGGGTGGGTGTACGCGCCGGAGCGGTTGAATGCAAGCCGTGGGGTCAGCGGCGGCGCTGGAGGAGGATGGCAGCGGCGGCGAGGCAGGCGGAGAGGGCGAGGAGAGCGGAGGCGAGGGCGTTGATTTCCGGGGTGAAGGTTTTGCGGATGAGGCTGGCGGTTTCGATGGGGACGGTGCTGGTGCCTGGGCCGGAGAGGAAGCTGCTGATGACGTATTCGTCGAGAGAGACCCCGATGGCGAGGAGGGCGCCGCCGGCGATGGCGGGCCAGAGGTGGGGGAAGAGGATGAGGCGGAGGGCGGAGGTGGTGGAAGCGCCGAGGTCGCGGGCGGCGTCGAGGAGACGCCAGTCGAAGCGGTCGAGTCGGGCGGAGACGAGGAGGAAGACGTAGGCTAGGGAGAGGAGACTGTGGCCGAGGATCATGGGGGTGAGGCCTGGGGCGAGTGCGAAGGCGGTGAGGCACCAGAGTTTGAGGGCGAGGGCGACGACGACGTCAGGGGCGATGATGGGGAGGAGGAGGGAGGCGGCGACGCGGGTGCGGTGGCGGCGGAGGGAGGCGTGGCCGATGGCGGCGGGGACGCCGAGGAGGAGGCCGATGGCGGTGGAGATGATGGCGACGAGAGCGGAGTTGCCGGCGGCGCGGAGGAGACGGGCGTTTTCGGAGAGCTGGGCGTACCACTTGGTGGTGAAGCCGCCCCATTGCATGGCGGACGGGCTGTTGCTGAAGCTGAAGACGATGAGGGTGAGGACGGGGAGGTAGAGGAAGACGAGGACGGCGGCGGTGTGGAGGCGGAGCCACCATGGGAGGTGGCGGAGGAGAGCCGGGTGGGTGGTTAGGGCGTTCATGCGCGGGAATTGCGGTCGAGCCTGAGGGAGAGGGCGAGGCCTGCGAGCATGAGGAGGATGACGAGGATGGAGAGGGCGGCTCCGCCTGGCCAGTCGTGGTTCTGGCCGACGAAGCGCTGACTGATGAGCGTGCCTGCGAGGAGGTTTTTGGAGCCGCCGAGGAGGTCCGGGATGATGAACGTGCCGACGGCCTGGATGAAGACGAGGATGGCTCCTGCGGCGATGCCGGGGGTGACGAGCGGGAGGATGATGTGGCGGAGGATGGCGCGAGGGGGAGCGCCGAGGTCGGCGGCGGCTTCGATGAGTTTGGGGTCGGTGCGGGCGAGGGCGGAGACGACTGGCCAGACCATGAAGGGGAGGAAGTAGTAGATCATGCCGAGGAGACTGGCGGCTGGGGAGTAGAGCCATTGACCGCCTTCCGGGACGAGGTGGAGAGCGGCGAGGGCGCGGCCGGCGAGACCGTCGCGGGCGAGCAGACTCATCCATGAGTAGACGAGGACGAGAGAGTTAGCGGCGAGCGGGAGCATGACGAGGGCGAGGATTGTGCGGCCGGTGCGCGGGGAGGAGCGATTGATGAGCCATGCGGTGGGGAGGCCGGCGGCGAGGGTGCCGAAGGTTGTCAGGGCGGCCATGACGAGCGTGCGGGTGAGGACCTTGAGGACGCCGGGGTCGAGGAGACTGCGCCATGCGTCGGAGGAGAAGGACCAGACGATGGGTTGGCCGCGCTGGGCGAAGGAGGCGGCGACGGTCATGAGGAGCGGGGCGGCGAACCAGAGGGCGAGCCATGAGAGGGCCGGGGCGAGGAGGGGCCGGGGCTTCATGGGTTGGAGGGCGGGTCGGGGATGGGCCAGACGGATTCGGGGCGGCACCATGGGGCGATGATGGTTCCGGGTTCCGGGGCTGGCCTTGTGGAGTCGATGAGAGCGGTTAGGGAGGTGCCTGAGGGGAGGAGGAGGGAGACGCGGGTGGAGGCGCCGGAGAAGACCGTGGAGGTGACGCGGGCGGGCGGGAAGACGATGGCGCTGAGGCCTGGGGAGCCGGAGGCGTGGAGGTGTTCCGGGCGGATGGCGAGGGTGATGGAGGATGGGGCGCCCTTGCCGCGGGGGACGCGGAAGCCGAGACCTTCGGCGGAGACGAGCCATGAGTCGGAGTCGGTGCCTGCGAGTGTGCCTGCGAGGAAGTTGTTATCGCCGAGGAAGGCGGCGGCGAAGCGGGAGGCTGGGCGGAGGTAGAGATCGTGGGGTGAGCCGGTCTGGATGATGCGGCCGTGGTCCATGATGGTTAGTCTGGAGGACATGCCGAGGGCTTCTTCCTGATCGTGGGTGACGTAGATGAAGGTGAGGTTGCGGGATTTCTGGAGGTCGCGGAGTTCGTGCTGCATTTCCCTGCGGAGGCGGAGGTCGAGAGCGCCGAGGGGTTCGTCGAGGAGGACGATTTCGGGGTTGGTGGCGAGGGCGCGGGCGAGGGCGACGCGCTGCTGCTGACCGCCGGAGAGTTGTGAGGGGAGACGGCTGGCGAGGTGGTCGAGGCGGACGAGGGCGAGTATGGCGAGGGCGGCGCGGTCGCGGTCGGCGCGGTTGATGCCCTGCATGCGGAGGCCGAAGGCGACGTTTTCGCCGGCGGTGAGGTGAGGGAAGAGAGCGTAGTTCTGGAAGACCATGTTGACGGGACCTGCGAAGGGCGGGTGGTCCGTGGAGATGGGTTGGCCGCAGACGGAGATGGCGCCGGAGTCCGGGGGTTCGAAGCCTGCGATGAGGCGGAGCGTGGTGCTTTTGCCGGAGCCGCTGGCACCGAGGATGGAGAAGAATGCGCCGCGGGGGATGTCGAGGGTGAGGTCGCTGACGACGGGGTTACCGTGGAAGGACTTGGAGACCGAGCGGAGCGAGACGGCGGCGTCCATGGGTTGCGGCGGGTGGGGGAGTTAGGTGGTCAGCGGAAGATTTTGAGGGCGAGACCGCGGAGCCATGCTTTGGCGACGTAGCGGACCTTGCGGGAGAGCGGGAGACTGTAGCGGAGGTCGAAGACCCGGCAGCCGTCGTGCTGGAGGAGGTCGAGGGTGCCGCTGTAGATGCGGCGCATGGTTTCGGAGGCGAGGAGCGGGCCTTCGTCATCGCGGCGCCATGCGGCGACGGCGGCGGCGTATTCGCTGCGGGCGCGGGCGATCTGGATGTCCATGAGGCGGAAGAAGCCGTCGTGGTAGCGATGGGCGGCGATGTCTGCTTCGGTGCAGCCGGCGGCGGCCATTTCGTCGAGCGGGAGGTAGAGACGGCCGCCGTTCTCCCAGTCGGCGCGGATGTCGCGTAGGATGTTAGTGATCTGGAGGGCGTAGCCGAGATGGATGGCGTAGTCGCGGCTTTCGGGGGTGCGGCAGCCGAAGATTCTGATGCTGACGAGGCCGACGCAGCTGGCGACGCGGTGGCAGTAGATGCGGAGGTCTTCCCATGAGGCGAAGCGGCGAGGTTCGAGGTCCATGCTGACGCCTTCGATGATTTCCTCGAGGTCTGAGATGGGGACGTGGTAGCGGTCGCGGAGGGCGACGATGGATTGTTCGAGCGGATTCATGTCCGCGGCGCGTTCGTGGATGACATCGCGCCAGCGCTGGAGGCCGGCGATGCGATCGGCGACGGGGATGCCTTCGTCGTCTGCGATGTCATCGACGATGCGGCAGAAGGCGTAGAAGGCGTACATGTCCTCGCGGCGTTCTTCCGGGAGACTGGCTAGGGCGAAGGCAAGGTTCGACCGGCTTTTGCGCACAATGGCGGCGGCGGCGGCGGCGGGCGAATTGTCGGACATGGGGAATTGGTGAAGCGATACGCTTCACTGGTCCCGGGTGGCTGTCCACATTGAATCCGCAGGTGCGTGACGGGGATGTCACGCTGGTGGAGATGGGGTGATTACCAGCCTGAGGCGTTGAGTTTGCGGCGGACGATGCGGTTGCCTGCGGCGACGCAGAGCCATGAGCGGTCTGGGCCTGCGAAGGTGGCGCTGACGATGGATTGGCCTGGGGCTGGGTGGGAGAGGAGCCCGCATTCTCTGCCGGTGGGGTCGAAGACCTGGACGCCGAGGGCGGAGGTGACGAACCAGCGGCCGTCTTTGTCGGAACACATGCCGTCGCCGCCGCTGTTGGGTTTGAGGGGAGGCGGGGCGTTGAAGGGGAATTCGCCGGCTGGGTCGATGGGGCGGCGGAGGGACATGATGGGCATGCCTGCGTCGAGGGTGCCATTGGAGCGGACGCGCCATGCGTGGACGAAGCGGCCTGTGTATTCGGAGACGGCGAGGGTGCCGCCGTCTGGGGAGAGGGCGATCCCGTTGGGGCCGGAGAGGCCGGTGGCGGCGGTGGCGAGGGTTTTGGATTTGAGGTCGAGGGAGACGACCTCGCCTTTGCCGGTGTCTGTGAAGTAGACGAAGCCGTTGGAGGAGACGGCGAGGTCATTGGGGTTGACGTTGGAGGCGAGGATTTCGGTGGCTCCGGTGGCTGGGTTCATGGCGGTGAGCTGGTGGCTGCTGCCGCTGCAGAAGATGATGCGGCCATCGGGGGCGGCGTGAGCGCCGCTGCCGTTGTGGTCGGAGAGTTTGGTTTTGGAGCCGTCCGGGGCGATGCGCCAGTAGCCGCCTGATTTGAGGTCATTGGCGAAGAGATTGCCGGTGGCGTCGCTGGAGAGACCGTCTGCGAAGCCGAAGCCGTCGGCGAGGAGCTGCCATGATTCGCCGTCGATGAGGAGTTTGTTGAGGGAGAGGTCGCCGCCGAGGTCGTCTTTGGTTTTGCCGGGGGATGAGGTGGTGGATTCGGAGCGCCAGAGCCAGCGCATGGCGTCTGGGAAGATGGCACCGCCGCGGTGGCTGTTGTGGCCGAAGCCATCCTGCCAGTCGAATTTGAGGTCGTAGCCCATATAGGCCAGGGCGGCGTGCATCTGGCGGTTGGCGGTGGGCCAGTGGCCGAAGGGGTTGTCGAGGTCGCCGGAGGAGTCCTGGAGGAAGACGCGGAGGGGTTTGCGTTCGGTTTTGCGGATGAGATAGGGGTAGGAGTTGCCGCCGCGGAGATTGACGAAGCTGCCGATGGTGCTGAGGACGCGGCGGAATTGGTCAGGGCGTTCCCATGCGGCGTTGAAGCTGCAGATGCCGCCGCTGCTGGCTCCGCAGAGACCGCGGCGTTCCGGGTCTTTGGAGACGGGCCAGAGTTTTTCGACTTCGGGGATGATTTCGTCGAGGAGGAAGCGGGAGTAGGCTGGGCCGAGGCCGTCGTATTCGAGACTGCGGTTGCTGCTGCTCCAGGGGTTCTGGCGGGGTTTGGCGGGGTCGTGGCCTGGGTTGATGAAGACGGCGACCATGGGGGGGATTTCGCCGGCGGCGATGAGGTTATCGAGGACGGTGGGGACGCCCCACGCGCCCGAACGGTTTTGATAGTCGTGACCGTCCTGGAAGATCATGAGGGCGGCGGAGCCGTCTGGTTTGTACTGGGCTGGGACGTAGACTGACCAGTCGCGTTCGGTGCCTGGGAAGACCTTGCTTTTCCATGCGGGCATGGAGGTGAGCTTGCCTTCGGGGACGCCGGGTTTGGGATTGGCGTCGGGGTGGCGTGCGGGTTTGCTATCGGATTTTGATTCTTCGGGCGGCTGAGGTTTGGCGGGTGGCTGGAAGGCCCATGTGAGGGCTTCGGGGAGGAGAGCGCCGCCGGGGCGGCCGTCGTGACCGCCGCCGGTCATGGTGAAGGAGTGTTCGTAGCCTGCCCAGCGGAGGGCGGCGGCCATGTCCTCGTTAGCGAGGGGCCAGTGGCCGTGCATGTTGTCGAGGTCGTTTTCTCCTTCCTGCATCCAGATGCGGATGGGTTTGGGGGATTTGCGGGAGGCGCGGATGAGGGCTGGGTATTGGTGGCCGCCGCGGATGTTGGTGAACGAGCCGATGTGGGAGATGACGTTGTGGAAGAGGTCTGGGCGTTCCCATGCGGCGGAGAAGGCGGCGATGGCGCTGCTGCTGATGCCGCAGATGGCCCACTTGGCGGGATCGGTGGCGAGGTTGGCTTTGGCGCGGGCGGCGGGGATGAGTTCGTCGGCGAGGAAGCGAGCGCAGGTGCCGTCGGGGGAATCGTATTCGAAGCTGCGGATGCTGCGGGGTTTGGCGTCTTTGAGGTCTGGGGGGATGGTGCCTGGGCTGACGAAGATGGCGGCGGTGGGCGGGAGTTTGCCAGCGGCGATGAGGTTATCGAGGACGATGGTGGCGCGGGATGAGCCGTCGGGCTTGAGGTAGCCGGGGCCGTCGAGGAAGATGACGGCGTTGAGGGGGGAGTCCGGGGACGCTTGAGCGGGGATGTAGAGGGAGGCGTCGCGGATGGAGTCCGGGTAGATTTTCGAAGGAGGGAGCGTGAGCGGAGAGACGGTGCCTGCGGGGACGCCGGCTTGGGGTTTAGCGGTGTCCGAGAGAGGCGGAATTTCGCGGGCGCGGAGAAGGGAGGCGGAGGCGGGCAGGAGGAGAGCCGCCATGAGGGGGGAGAGGCGCGGAGCAGGCATGGGGGATGCCTGTGTGGCGCGGAGTGGTTTTGTGCAAGCTGGGGGCGGGTCCGCGAGCCCGTTTTACCAGTAGCCCCACTGGCGGGTGGACATGACGTAGATGCCGAGGGCGAGATTGGCGACGGCGTGCATGACGACGACTGGCCAGAGGCTTCTGGTGCGGAGGTAGAGCCAGCCGGTGAGCATGGCCCAGACGAAGGCGGCGGCGCGGTCGGGGCCGGTGTGGGCGAGGACGATGCCTGCGGCGACGGCCCAGAAGGCGGTGCGGTGGGGGGTGCCGTGGGGGAGGGTATGGAATTCGCGGTCGGGGTCGGAGACGGTGCGCCAGAGGAAGCCGCGCCAGAAGGTTTCTTCGACGAGGGGGACGACGAGCGTCATGCGGATGAAGCGCAGGGCGAGGGCGCTCCACCATGCGGTCGGGTTGGAGTCCCAGATGGAGGGGTCGAAGCCGTCGAGGCGATCGGTGCAGCCTAGCCATTTGATTTCGGGGACGAGACCGCGGGAGAAGAGCCAGCCTGGGAGGATCCAGAGGGCGATGCCGAGGAGGCCCATGAAGGCGGCGAGAGCGAGCTGGGAGGGGCGAGGAAGGGCGGAGCGGTAGTGGGCGCGGCAGATCCAGAGCCACGCGGCGGCGGCGATGGTCTGGAGAGGATAGGCCCACTGTTCCGGATGACGGCGCCACCAGACGGCTCCGGCGGTATCGACTTTGACGAACGAAGGGAGGAGCATGATGCCCATGAAGAGGATCAGGGGGCCGGCCCATGCGGCGAGGGGGGAGAGACGCAGTTTCTGGATCAGGGCGTTCATGTCAGGGAGCTGGAGGAAGGGGCGGGCCGATGCGGCGGGCGGCGGCGACGGGGAGGATGCAGAGGGCGATGATGAGATTGAGGGAGAGGGCGAGGGCGCTCCACCATGCGGTCGGGTTGGAGTCCCAGATGGAGGGGTCGAAGCCGTCGAGCCGGGCGGTGCAGCCTAGCCATTTGATTTCGGGGACGAGACCGCGGGAG
>JAIXVE010000253.1 GCA_027483175.1 Verrucomicrobiaceae bacterium
GGGAGGGGGTGCCGCCCCTGCCGGGGCGGGGGTGCATTTGTGTGTTAGACCCGGGGCGTTGCCCCGGGCTGGTATGGGTTGTCCCTTTGGGCCAAGTGGAGAGCGAGTTAGGGTTGGGTGGTGAAGGTTTTGAACTGGGGATGGTGAAAGTGGGCTGGTGGGGGATGGGGCGTGTTGGGAGGGGGTTGCCGCCCCTACCGGGGCGGTGTTTCATTTGTGTGTTAGACCCGGGGCGTTGCCCCGGGCTGGTGTGGGTTGTCCCTTTGGGCCAAGTGGAGAGCGTGTTGGTGTTGGGTGGTGATGGTTTTAAACTGGGAATGGTGAAGGTGGGTTTGTGGGTTTAAGGTCAGGCTTTGATGAGGAGGGTGGCGATTTTGTTGTCTTTGAGGGTGGCGTGGTAGTGGAGAGGGAGGGGGCTGCCGGGGAAGTTGCCGCTGACGGTGGCGGTGATGACGAAGTGGTTGCCGTCTTGTGAGATGTGAGTGACGGCGACGGTGGGTTTGGTGTCGGCGGTGGCCTTATCGATCCATGTGGCGATGTCGGGGCCGTAGTGGTCGCTGGCTTCGTCGTTGACGTGGGCGTCTGGGGTGAAGTGGGAGAGGAAGTTGGTGAAGTCGCGGGTGTTGGTGGCGTGGAAGAAGGCGGCGAGGGCGGGTGGGAGTTCGGTGGTCATGGGGGTGGGGGATCTGAGATTTGAGATTTGAGATTTGAGAAAGGCTGGTTGAGATAGTGATTGGGAGTCAGTCGATCCATGGGCGGGCTTGTTTGATGACGAGTTTGCCGGCGGCGTCGATTTTCCATTCGAGTTCCATGGCGAAGTTGGGTGGGTAATTGTAGAGGGGGAGGAAGTAGTTGTGGATTTTGGCCATCTGGTCGGCGAGGAGTTCGGCTTGTGGGGTGGAGATGACGGTCTGGCCTTCGGGCATGAGGCTTGAGAAGGTGACGTACTGCATGGTGTAGCGGGTTTGGCCGAGGAGTTGTGCGATGAGGAATTCTTCGGGGACGGCGTTGTTTTCGGGGTTGGTGACGAGGTTTTCGCCGGCCTGGGCGTTGATGTAGTAGCCGGTCCATGCTGGGTCGACGAGGTTTTTGGTGACGCCGACCCCGTTTGCTAGTTCGCCGTCGTAGTTGGGGTGGACGAGGACGCCCATGGCGGTGAGGAAGTGGTCGACGCGGTAGAATTCGCGTTCGTCGAAGGCGCGGTCTTCCCAGACGCTGGCCCAGACCTGGCGGACGGTTTTGGAGAGAGGGCCTTCGGATGGGTAGTGGGTGAAGGAGTCGTAGAGGCCTGCGCCGCTGTAGCCGGTGAGGTCTTCGTTATTGGTGGAGGAGCGGCAGCGGAGGGAGGTGCCTGCGGGGAAGTTGGCCTGGAGGGAAGTGAGGGCGTTGGTGATCCAGTCGGGGACGGTGCCATTGCGGATGGCGGAGCGGAGGGCTTTGAGGGCGTCGGCGCGGAAGGTGGGGTCGGATTGGAAGGCGGGGATGGCGATGAGGGAGGCGGCGTAGTTGTAGAGCCCGTTGGCCTTCATGAATTCGTCATAGAAGTAGAATGGGATGCCGTAGCCGTTGGGGACGGAGACATTGGGGGACCATGCGATGCGGCGGAGTTCGGCGACGTTGGCGGTTTTGGCGCCGAAGGCGCGGGCGTTGGAGAACGTGATGGCGGAGAGCGAGCGGACGCCGGTGATGGAGAGATCGCGGACGGGGAGCTGGGGATTGGGTGGGCGGATGGAGGCGAGGTGGGATTCGACCTCTTCCGGTGAGGCTTCGCGGATGAGGAAGCCTTCGGAGGTGGTTTCGTAGCGGACGTACTTGCCGAGGAGCGGAGCGAGACGCGGGTCGCGGGCGGCGTCGCGGATGAAGGCGTTAGGCGTGTCGTTCTGTTTGGCCTTGAGATTGACGTGGGAGAGGGGCGTCTGGGGGACTTCGGTGATGATGCCTGCGAGGTGGGTGATGTCGTTGGGGAGACTGCGGAAGATGACGACATCGCGGGCGGAGACGGAGGTAGAGCCGTCGAAGAGGATGAGGCGGCCGAAGCCGACGCCTGGGTTGAGGAGCGTGTAGGGAGTCTGGCCGAAGAGGTCTTCGGTGCGGACGGTGTGGAGCGAGTGGCGTGAGGCTTCGGTGAAGAGGGAGCGTTCGGATTTGAAGAGGGTTCGCTGGGTTTCGCTGGCGGCGTGGTAGGCGAAGCGGATGCCGGTGTTGGCGGCGGAGCGGGTGATGAGGTCGTAGGCTTTCTGGACGAAGGCGTGGCTGACGGCGTCCGAGGGCCAGAATTCCATGGTGATGAGGCCTTGGGGTGCGCCGTCGGGCGGGAGGTAGTTGCGGTGGTGGACGAGACTGCCGGCGAGGTTTCTGCGGGTGGTGTTAGAGAAGTAGGTCTCGCCGTTGAACTGGGAGAGACTGCCGGAGTAGCCGAGGACATCGCGGGCGAAGTAGTAGTGGTACTGGTGTTTGGCGGCGTTGAGGAAGAAGAGCTGGGGTTGTGAGGTGTGGGCGTTGAGGATGAGGAATTTGACCTCCTGGACGCTGGGAGCGCCGGGGAAGTTGTCGAAATGGGCGAGCGCGTTGTAGTCGGCTAGTGAGCCCATGGAGGAGCGGCCGTCGGCGACGTTGACGAAGCGGCCGGAGTGGAACGGGTTGGTGGGGTTGGAGGCGTTCCATTCGGCTGGGTCGCTGAGCCCGTCGCCGTCGGTATCGAGTGGGGAGGATAGGGGGACGCGGCGGATGCTGAAGAAGGCGCGTTGGAGGGCGGGGATGCTGTCGGTGAGGGT
This sequence comes from Verrucomicrobiaceae bacterium, assembly GCA_027483175.1. GTDB lineage: Bacteria > Verrucomicrobiota > Verrucomicrobiia > Verrucomicrobiales > V1-33 > V1-33. The sequence goes on from JAIXVE010000253.1 coordinate 2,775, forward strand.
GAGCTGGCCGTTGAAGCCGGGGGCCATGGCGGTGACGGACCATGGGCCGGTGGGGGAGGGACTGCGGCGGAGCTGGTAATAGAAGCCTTGTTCCGCGGGGACGGTGAAGACCGGGCGGCGGATGGGGTTGAGCGGGGCGGCGGAGGCGGAGAAGCGGTCGTCGGAGCGCCCGTGGGGGACGGGGAGGGCGGCGGCGGCGAAGAGGAGGAGAGCCGGCCATGAGGAGCGTTTCATGGCGTGAAGATAGCGGAGGTAGGGCCCGCGGGTCAAGGTTGGTGACGGGCGGGATTGGGCGCGGGCGGGAGCGCGGTGGGGAGCGTCCGGGACGCGGTGGTGGTGGGGGTCAGCGCGGTTCTGGTTCGTAGTCGTGCTGACGGCGGTCGGCGAAGCGTTTGGCGCGTTCGCGTTGTTCGCGACGGGCGATGCGTTCGACGGTCATGCGGCGTTTGGAGCGTGAGCGGCGGAGTTCCTCGATTTCGTCGTCGAGTTTGAGGAAGCCGTCGAAGCGGGCGGGGTCGAGACGGCCTTCGGAGAGGGCGGTGCGGATGGCGCAGCCGGCGTCGGCGCCGTGTTTGCAGTCGTGGAAGCGGCAGAGGGCGGCGAGATCGGCGATGTCCGTGAAGCGGTTGCGGAGCGTGGTTTCGTCCGTCCACATGTGGACCTCGCGGATGCCTGGGTTATCGATGAGGATGCCGCCGGTGGGGAGGAGCATGAGTTCGCGGGCGGTGGTGGTGTGGCGGCCTTTGCCGGTGACCTCATTGACCTCGTCGGTCCATTGGTATTCGTCGCCGAGGAGCTGGTTGACGATGGAGGATTTGCCGACCCCGCTGGAGCCGATGAGGGCGACGGTGACGCCTTTTTTGAGGTATTGGCGGAGGACCTTGAGGGAGCGGCCTTGTTCGGCGCTGGTGATGTGGATGTCGGCGTCGGGGGCGAGGGCGCGGAGGGTATTGGCGGCGGCCTTGTTTTCGGAGGCGGAGAAGAGGTCGGATTTGTTGACGAGGACGACGGCTTTGGCACCGCTGCGGCCGATGATGGCGAAGTAGCGTTCCATGCGGCGTTCGCTGAAGTCTGGGCCGGCGTCGGTGACGACGGTGACGACGTCGACGTTAGCGGCGATGACTTGTTCTTCGGTGCTGCGGCCGGGGGCTTTGCGGGAGAGACAGGTGCGGCGGGGGAGGCGGGCGCGGATGACGCATTCGTCGCCTTTGATGTCGAGGGCGACCCAGTCGCCGACGGCGGGGAGTTCGGCGTCGGTGACGGCGTCGTGGTAGAGTTTGCCGCTGATGACGGCGTCGAATTCGTCGCCGTCGCCGAGGAGAGCGCCGCAGGTGAGATTGTTGTCGCGGAGGAGCCGTGCGGGGACGAGGCCGGCTTTTTTGTGAGGGGCGAAGGCGTCTTCGAAGAAGGGATTCCAGCCGAGGTCAGCGAGCGTCATGAGGTGTGGGGATCAGGCTGGGTAGGAGACGGCGCCGTTGGAGGCGATGGAGAGCGAGCCGTCGATGGTGAGTTGATCGAGGATGCCTTCGATGTCTGAGGCGGAAAGGTTTGCGCCGAGTTTGTCTTTGATGAGACCGCGGAGGGCGCGGGTGGTTTTGGGGCGATTGAGGGTGCCTGGGGCGATGCGTTCCATGAGGCGTGCGAGCTTGGCAGCGGGGACGGCGGTAAAGTCTAGAGTGGGAGTGGGGTCGGGAGCTGGAGCGGCGGCCTTGCGGGAGGCGGGGGCTTTTTTCGGGGCGGCGGGTGATTTGACGGCGGCGGCGCGAGGGGAAGGAGTGGCGCGAGTGGCGGGGGTGGTGGGGGCCGGGCGCGAGGGGGTGGGTGGGGTGGCCGGGGTGGAGAGGGTTGCGAGGATGGGTGCCTTGATGAAGGCGTCGTGGCGGAAGGCCGAGCGATTGTGGCTGCGGAAGTGGGCGATGAGGGCGTCGAAGCCCTTGTCGCGGGAGATGATGTGGAAGACGCCGTGGGGGTCGGCGACTCCCTGGGCGCCGACTTCAGCGGAGAGGACGAAGTCGAGGGCGTTTTTGCCTTTCACTTCTGTGCGGACAAGCCGGACCTGGGAGGAAAAGATCATGAGTTGTTCGACGAGGTCGAAGGGGACCTTGGTCTGGTCTTTGCCGATGACCATGATGACCATGACGGGTTTACCGGCGATGAGGTCGAGTTTGACGGATTGGACGTTTTCGAAGTCGACGAAGAGGTAATGAGTGACTTGGGCAGCGGGCATGTTTCGGTGGGAGCGTACGGGTGGCGGGAGGATCTGACAACCGCCAAGGCGAGTGTGGGAGTGGGGGAGGAATGAGGCGTAATGAAACACGCGGGCGGGAGGGGCCGTATGCCGAAGCAAACCATGGCGAGAACGAATCTGCGGCTTACTGCTTTTTTAACGATTGCTGCTGCGGGGACCGCGGTGGCGGACGCTCCGCTGTACGGCGGGAAGACGTATGTTAAGGATATCAAGCCGCTGATGGAGAAGTACTGCTGGGATTGCCATGGGGACGAGGCGAAGAAGGGGGATGTGAATTTTGATGCGTTTGGGGACGAGGCGTCGATTCGGGCGGCGAGGAAACTGTGGACGGGGACGATGTTTCACGTTGAGCAGTGGACGATGCCGCCGGCGGACAAGAAGACCCAGCCGACGCGGGAGGAGCGGGAGTTGCTGGTGAACTGGATCGACAGTGTGATCAATCCGGTGGATCCTGCGAATCCTGATCCCGGGCGGGTGACGATCCGGAGATTGAACCGGGTGGAGTACAACAATACGGTGAGGGATCTGCTGGGGGTGAGTTTCCGGCCGGCTGATGAGTTTCCGGAGGACGACACGGGGTATGGTTTTGACAACATTGGGGACGTGCTGTCGCTGCCGCCGATTCTGATGGAGCGGTATCTGATTGCGGCGGACCGGGTGCTGGCGGAGGCGATTCCGGGGGATCCGCCGGTGCCGGAGAAGCGGGAGTACGAGGGGAAAGCGATGCAGGGCGTGGGGTTGCCGGAGAAGGACCATCGGTTGCTGGCGTTTCCGGGGGAATGTGTGCTGGAGTATGATGCGCCGGTGGACGGGGAGTATGTGGTGAGGGCGGTGGTTTGGGCGGATCAGGCGGGTGGTGAGCGTGCGAAGTTGAGGATCAAGGCGGCGGATAAGGAATTGAAGACGGTGGAGGTGGAGAGTGGGGATCGGGACAAGCCGCAGACGATTGAGTTGAAGGTGGCGCTGAAGAAAGGGACGCAGGCGATCACGGTGGATTTCATCAATGATTTTTATGCGCCGGACGAGCCTGATCCTGCGAAGCGGGATCGGAATGTGAGGTTGAAGGGGATGGAGGTGGAAGGGCCGATGGGAGTGAAGGCTGGGGTGCCAGGGCCGGCGGTGAAGCGGATGTTTGAGCGGGCGGGCGTGAAGCGTGAGAGTGACGACGAAGTGAGGGGATTGCTGGCGCAGTTTGCGAGTCGGGGGTTTCGGAGGGCGGCGCTGCCTGGGGAGATTGAGCGATTGGCGGGGATGTTTGCGGCGGCGCGGAAGCAGGGGATGACGTGGCGTGAGAGTGTGCGGCTGGCGATGAAGGCGGTGCTGGTGTCGCCTTATTTTCTGTTTCGGATCGAGTGGCAGCCTGAGCCTGGGAATGCGCAGAAGATAGTGGATGTGAGCGAGTATGCGCTGGCGAGCCGGTTGAGTTACTGGTTGTGGAGCAGCATGCCGGATGACGAGTTGCTGTCGCTGGCGTTGAGGAATCAGCTGCGGGCGAATCTGAAGCAGCAGGTGGACCGGATGCTGAAGGATCCGAAGGCGCGGGCCCTTGCGGAGAATTTCGGGGGGCAGTGGCTGGAGCTGCGGACCTTGAACGGGGCGAAGCCTGACAAGGATCGGTATCCTGAGTTCACGCCGGAGCTGCGGGCGGCGATGAAGGCGGAGACGGAGGGATTGTTTGCGCATGTGATCCGTGAGAATCGGCCGGTGACGGAGCTGCTGGATGCGGATTATTCCTATCTGAATGAGACGCTGGCGGGGTTTTACGGGATTCCGGGGGTGAGCGGGCCGGAGGTGAGGATGGTGAAGCTACCGGCGGAGTCGCGGCGGCGAGGGATCCTGACGCATGCGAGCATCCTGACGGTGACGAGTGATTCGATCCGGACCTCGCCGGTGAAGCGCGGGAAGTGGTTATTGGAGAACGTGCTGGGGTTGAGTGCGCCGCCTGCGCCGCCGGGGGTGCCGCCATTGGCGGAGGGTAAGGAAGTGGAGGCGACGGCGACGGTGCGGCAGCGATTGGAGGCGCACCGGACGAAGCCTGGGTGTGCGGGGTGTCACAGTTTGATTGATCCGCTGGGGTTTGCGCTGGAGAATTTCAATGCGATCGGGCGTTGGCGGGACAAGGACGGGGAATTTCCGGTGGATACGGCTGGGGTGCTGACGACCGGGCAGAAGTTCAATGGGGCGCAGGAACTGGCGGGGGTGTTATTGAAGGATCGGCGGGAGACGTTTCTGAGGGGAGTGGTGAAGAAGATGCTGATGTATGCGTTAGGGCGCGGGGTGGAGCCTGCGGACAAGCCGGCGGTCGATGGGATCCTGGCGCGGATGGCGAAGGAGAATGAGAGCATGCAGAGCCTGATCCATGGGGTGGCGGAGAGCCTGCCGTTTCAGAAGCGGCGGGGAGATGCGCCGTGATGAGTGGAGGGGAACGGAGTGCGGGTATGGAGCGAGCGGTGCGAACTGGTGGCGGGGAGTGGCGGCGGCGAGTGCTGGAGGCGCATGTGATTGCGGAGTTGCGGCGGCGTCTGCCGGATGGGGCGCGGGTAGTGGATGCGGGGTGTGGGAGTGGCGGGTTGCTGGCGGCGTTGCGACGGGCGCGGGTGCCTTGGGAGTTGTCGGGATTTGATGCTAGTGTGCTGTCGGTGGAGCAGGCGCGGGCGCGGGGGTTTCGGGCGGTGGTGCCGGCACCGGCGGAGTCGCTGCCGATTCGAGGGGGTGGTCGGGAGGCGGCGGTGTGTCTTGATTTGCTAGGAAAGGCGTGTGTGGACGAAGGGGCGGTGATTGAGGAGATGGGGCGAGTGCTGCGGCCGGGCGGGTGGCTGATGGTGAATGTGCCGGCGTGGGAGGTGCTGGGCGATGGGGGAGGTGGAGGTGAGCGGCGGTATGGGGTGGGGAGGTTGAGGGATTTGCTGGTGCGGGACGAGTGGGAGGTGGAGATGGTGCACGGGTGGGACGCGCTCGGGGTGCTGCCGGCGTTGCTGGGACGGCGGAGTGGGGGCCGGAGCTGGTGGCCGCGATGGTTGAGCGGCGTGCGGGCGAGTGTTGGGGAGATGGATCTGGCGGTGTGCCGTGCGTTGCGGCTGCCGGTGGGGACCGAGTTGTTTGCGGTCGCGCGGAAGCGCCCGTGGTGACGGGAGCGCCTTGCGGGAGCGGGGCTGATCAGGAGATCTGATCAGGAGCGCTGATCAGGGCGGCCTTTGGGAGCGGCGATGATTTCGAGACCGCGTTTGATGGAGAGCCGAATGATTTCGTTTCTGGAGAGCCCGGTTTCTGCGATGGCGTCCTCGATCTGCTGTTCGAGGTCATCGGAGAGTTCCGGGATGTCGTCAGGATCTTCTGCCGGTTGGAAGGCCGGAGGCGTGCTGTAGGATCGGCCGGACTGAGACATGTCGTGCGGGTTGGGTGAGAGAGAGGTGAAGATATACGGGGAGTATATGCATTGGCCAGGGGATTCTTTGGGAATGGGGAGGGAATCAGCGGCTGAAGAGGAGAGCGGCGTGGAAGCCCCAGAAGGCGGCGGCGAGGGAGAGGGCGAGAGGTTGGTCTGGAGGGAAGGGATTGCCTGAGGAGAAGGTGATGTTGTGGCAGTCGGGGGCGGTGGGGCCCTGGAGTGGGGAGGGAGGGCGGAGATTGCGGCGGAGGGATTCGATGGCGAGGATGGCTTCCATGACTGGGGTGGCTCCGAGGCAGTGGCCGGTGATGGGTTTTGAGGCGACGAGTGGGGGTGGGGAGGGGAATGTGGCGCGGAGGGCGGCGGCTTCGGCGGCGTCGTTGGCGGTGGTGCCGGTGCCGTGGGCGAGAATGAGGCCGATGGCGGAGGCGGGGAGGTCGGCGGTGCGGAGGGCGGCTTGGATGGTGCGCTGGAGCCCTTCGCCTTCTGGGTGGATGGAGGCCATGCCTTCGGGTGCGGAGAGGAGCGACCAGCCGCGGAGCGTGGCGAGCGGGGTTGCGCCGCGACGGGTGGCGGCGCTGAGGGATTCGAGGACGAGCATGGCGGCGCCTGAGCCGGGGATGAGCCCGTTGCGGTCTGGGAGGAACGGGCGGCAGGCGGAGTGGGAGAGGACACCGGCGGCGGAGAGCGAGGCGGTGACGAGTGGGTGCAGGGCGTCGTCGGCGCCGCCGGCGATCATGGTGTCGGCGTTGCCGAGGGCGATTTGTTCAGCGGCGGCGGCGATGGCGAAGGCACCGGAGGCGCAGGCGGCGGAGACGGACCATGAGGGGCCGCGGGCGTTGAGGGCGTGGGTGATGGCACCGGTGGGTGCGGCGAGGGTGGTGGCTGGGCCCATGGTGGGGCGGAGCGGGAGATTGGCGTGGAGGAGACTGGCGGCTTCGAGGGATTTGCGGACTGGGCCGCGGGAGGAACCGGTGATGACCCCGGTGCGGAGAGGGTCGGGGTGGAGATTGGCCATGGAGACGGCCATGTGGGCGGCTTCGAGGGCCCAGCGTGAGGAGTTGTCGAGTTTCCGCATGGTGGCGGACCATGGGTGGGTGCGCCAGTTGGTGGGTGGGGCTGGGCAGCCGAGGAGCGGGAGCGGGTGGGGGCCGGGGAGGGAGAAGTCGAGTGGTTGGGCGAGAGGCGAGCGGTTGGTGAGCGCGAGCCAGAGGGCGTCGGGGCCGTGGCCGGCGGCGGAGACCACGCCCATGCCGGTGACGACGATGGGGTCGTGGGCGAGGAGGGTGGCGAGACTGAGGCGCGGGGCGACCATGGGTGAGGAGGCGGCGGTAGAGGGTGGAGGGCGGGTGGGCAAGCTGCGATTGGCGGTGGCGAGGGGATGGGGAGTGTGTCAGAGGGATGGATGAACCGCCGACAAGTGATTGGAATGCTGAGTGTGCTGCCGCTGAGGGTGATTGGGGAGGAGGCGGCGGGTGGTGAGGCGGTGAGTGCGGCGGGGATGGCGGTGGTGGAGAAGTGGGTGAAGCGGAGTGCGGGGGTGAAGACCTTGGTGGCGGCGTTCCGTCATGAGCGGAAGCTGATGACGATGAGGAAGCCGCTGGAGAGCGTGGGGAAGCTTTGGTATTCTGCGGAGCGCGGGTCGTTTCGGCTGGAGAGCGGGGATCCGGTGAAGTTTGTGGCGGTGGTGCGCGGGAGCGGGGAATTGACGGTGATGTTTCCTGAGAAGAAGGAAGCGGACGTTATGAGCGGCGAGGCGGTGGAGCGGAGTGAGTTAGGGCAGGCGATGCGGTTTCTGACGGCGGGTTTTCCGGATTCGATGGAGACCTTGCGGAAGCGATTTGAGATTGTGTCGGTGACGGCGGAGGGCGATTGGCACCGGATTGAGCTGAAGCCTGCGGGGGCGGTGCCTGGGGCGATGGTGAGCGGGTTGTTTGTGCAGGTGGCGACGGCGACGGGGACGCCTGGGGCGGTGCATTTGAATCTGCGGGACGGGACGCGGATTTCGAATGTGTTTACGAAGCTGGAGGAGAACGGGGAGATTGCGGCGGAGCGGTTCGAGCCCGTGCTGGAAGGATATAAAGTCAGGAAGAAGTGAGGGTGGAGCGGGAGCGGAACGCGCCTGGGGGGAGGCCGGCGGTGCGGGTGAAGTGGCGTGTGAAGGCGCTCTGGTCGCAGAAGCCGCAGGCGAGGGCGATGTCGGCGATGGGTTCGGAGGTGCCAGCGAGGAGGTGCATGGCGTGTTCGATGCGGGCGCGGAGGACGAGACGCTGGGGGGTGGTGCCGAAGATTCTGCGGATGCGTGCGGTGAGTTGGGAGGGCGAGAGCCCGCTGGCGCGGGCGAGGGCTTCGGCGCTGACGGGTTCACCGGCGTGGGCGTGGAGGTAGTCGAGGGCGCGGGCGACTTCGGGGTAATCGCGTGAGGATTGGGAGCCTGGGGAGGTTTCGAGATCGCGGGAGATGCCGGCGACGCCGAGGATGTCGCCGTTGTCGCGGGCGCGGACCGGGTACTTGCTAGTCAGGCACCAGCCGCGGCGGCGATCCGGGTAGAAGTGGAGGTCGAGACTATTGATGACGGGGCGGCCTTCGCGGATGACGCGTTCGTCCTGTTCGCGGTAATGGCGGGCGAGGGTGGCGGGGAAGAGATCGGAGGCGATGCGGCCGGAGAGGTCGAGAGGGTCGCGGCAGCCGCAGCGTGTGGCGAGGGTGCGGTTGACGTGGACGTAGCGGCCGGCGCGGTCTTTGACGAAGAAGACGACGTTAGGGATGTCGTCGAAGAGACGTGCGACGGGGATGGTGGTGTGGCGACCGTCGAGGAGGAGGACGGCGTCGAGAGGATTGTCAGGAGAGGGTGAGGAGCGGCGGGCGGCGGGCATGGTGGGCGCGGGGAGTCAGGTTCCGGCGTGGCGGAGACGGAGGGCGTTGAGCATGACGGAGACGCTGGAGAAGGCCATGGCAGCGCCGGCGACCATGGGGTTGAGGAGGTGGCCGGTGAGTGGGTAGAGGAGGCCGGCGGCGAGGGGGATGCCTGCGAAGTTGTAGGCGAAGGCGAAGGCGAGATTCTGGCGGATGTTGCGCATGGTGGCGCGGCTGAGGGAGAAGGCGCGGATGAGGGCGGCGAGGTCGCCTTTGACGAGGACGAGGCCTGCGGATTTGAGGGCGGCGTCGGTGCCGGTGCCCATGGCGATGCTGGAGTCGGCGGCGGCGAGGGCGGGGGCGTCGTTGATGCCGTCGCCGGCCATGGCGACGATGCTGCCGGAGGCCTGGCATTCGCGGATGATGCGGAGCTTGTCTTCGGGGAGGAGACTGGGGCGGAAGTCGGCGATGCCGGTGGCGCGGGCGACGGCGGCGGCGGATTCGGGTCGGTCGCCGGTGAGCATGATGGTGCTGATGCCGAGGGATTTGAGGGCGGCGATGGCGGCTGGGGCGGAGGGTTTGAGGGGATCGGCGGTGGAGATCCAGCCTGAGGCGGAGTGGTTGGAGGCGAACCAGACGATGGAGTCCGGGGAATGGGCGGCGGTGGTGGCGGCGGCGTCGAGTTCCGGGGGGATGGAGACGTTGAGGGATTGGAGCCATGAGCGGCGGCCGGCGAGGAGCTGGCGGCCGTCGGTGGAGGTTCCGGAGACCCCTGCGCCGGGGGTGGAGAGGAATGCGGAGACGGGAGGAGGGGAGATGCCTGCGGTGGCGGCGTGCTGGACGATGGCGCGGGCGAGCGGGTGTTCGCTGAGGGATTCGAGGGCGGCGGCGTCGGTGAGGAGTTGTGAGGAAGTGACGGCTGGCGCGGTGACGACGTTCGTGACGGCGGGTTTGCCTTCGGTGAGCGTGCCGGTTTTGTCGATGAGGAGGAGATTGACTCGGGCGGCGGATTCGAGGGCGGCGGCGTCGCGGACGAGGATGCCGAGCTGGGCGGCGCGGCCGATGCCGGTCATGACGGACATGGGGGTGGCGAGGCCGAGGGCGCAGGGGCAGGCGATGATGAGGACGGAGACGGCTGCGGAGACGGCCATGGCGAGGGCGGGGGCCGGGGCGAGGACGAGCCAGAGGACGAAGGTTAGGATGGAGATGAGGAGGACGGCGGGGACGAACCATGCGGAGACCCGGTCGGCGAGGTTCTGGACGGGGGCGCGGGAGCGCTGGGCTTCGGCGGTGAGGGCGACGATGCGTGCGAGGAGCGTGTCCTGGCCGACGCGGGAGGCGAGCATGACGAAGGCACCGGACTGATTGACGGTGCCGCCGGAGACTGGGTCGCCGGGGGATTTGGCGACGGGGATGGGTTCGCCGGTGAGCATGGATTCGTCGATGGAGGACGAGCCTGTGGTTAGGGAGCCGTCGACTGGGATGGTTTCGCCGGGGCGGACGACGAGGAGATCGCCGACGGAGACGGATTCGATGGGGACATCGGATTCCGAGCCATCGGGGGCGAGACGGTGGGCGGATTTGGCGCTGAGTCGCATGAGGGCGGCGAGGGCGGAACCGGTGCGCTGGCGGGCGAGGGACTCCATCCATTGGCCGAGGATGACGAAGGCGGTGATGACGGCGGCGGATTCGAAGTAGAGGGCGGGGCCGTGGTGGGAGGAGTGGGGGAAGAGGTGAGGGAAGAGGAGGGCGGCGGTGCTGAAGGTCCATGCGGCGAGCGTGCCGAGGGATGTCAGGGTGAACATGTTGAGACTGCGGTGGCGCAGGGAATTCCATGCTCTGACGAGGAGGAAGCGGCCGGGGATGAAGATCGTTAGGGAGGCGAGGAGACATTGGAGCCATGGTGACCATGGGTCCGGGAGGAGCGGGCGGCCGTGGCGGCCGGGGATCATTTCGCCCATGGCGAGGATGAAGACCGGGAGGGCGAGGGCGGCGGCGAAGAGGAGCTTGCGGAGGAGGGATTGGGATTCGGCGGAGACGGCGGAGACGTCGCCGGGTGCCTGGGGATTGCGTTCGAGGGCCATGCCGCACTTGGGGCAATCGCCGGGGGAATCGGATTCGACGCCTGGGCACATGGGGCAGAACCACGCGGCGGAGGCGGAAGGCGTGACGGGGGCGTGGTGGGTGCCGCAGCAGGAGTGGGGCTCGGCTTGGGGAGGCGTGGGGGCGGGCGAGTGGCAGCAGGAGTGAGGCTCGTCTGGGGGAGGAGGCGGAGTTGGCGAGTGGCAGCAATTGCTCATGAGAGGTTACCGGAGCGGAGGGCGGCTTCGGCGGCGGCGAGAGCGGCTGGGTTGTCCCATGAGGCGGCGGAGGCGGCTAGGGAGGTGCGGTCGGTGGATGCGAGCTGACGTGTGAGGGAGACGAGAGCGGGGAGACAGCGGACGAGATTGTCGACGATGGTGACGGAGGCGGTGCGAGCGGTGCGGGAGAGCGGGTTGAGGTCGACGGTGACGACCTTTTTGCCGTTTCTGATGAGTGCGCCGCAGCGGTCGCCGTCCTCGAGGGGAACGAAGACGGCGTCGGCGGAGAAAATGCCGTCGGGGTGGACCCAGCGGCGGTTGTGGTCGATGTGTTCGAGGGCGTGGGAGCGTGAGGGCATGAGGACCTCGGGGGCTCCGTGGTCGAGGAGCATGGAGCGGATGGCGAGTTCGCGTTCCGGGGAGGAGTGGAAGATATTGACTTCGAGGGCGGCACCGGTGGCGGCGGCGAGGTTGCAGAGGTCCTCGGCGGCGAGGGCGCAGGCGTTGCCGTTGACGGAGATGACTGGGCGGGAGGCGGAGAGGAGCGTGGCGGCGGCGGCGGCGATGGCTGAGGAGGCGAACGGGTGGGTCTGCTCGCCTAGCAAGTAGTCGAAGGCTTCTCCGCGACCGTGGGCGATGAGTCCGTGGAGGGAAGTGACGCCGCGGGTGACACCGGCGGTGATTTTCTCTCTGGTGATGAGGGAGAGGTAGCGCGGGTGGGACGTGGGGACCGGGTCGGAGGCTGGGTCGGGGGAAGTCATGAGCCGGAGAGACCGAGGGCCCAGTTGAGGAGACTGGCGCTTTCCTTCCAGATGACCTTGGAGGAGCTGCCGAGGATGACGCAGATGACGGTGCGGCCGCGGTAGGTGGCGCTGGAGATGAGGCATTTGCCGGCGGCGTTGGTGTAGCCGGTTTTCATGCCAGTGCAGATGGGGAGGAAGTGGGCGTTGCCGCGGCGGAGGAGGTAGTTAGTGGTCTGGAGTTTTTTCTGACGACCGTCGCCGCGGGTGATGGTGATTTCGCCGCGGCCGACGATGCCGCGGATGATGGGGTTGAAGAAGGCGGCGCGGGCGGCGCGGGACATGTCGCGAGCGGTGGAGTACTGGCCTTCAGCGGGGAGCCCGGAGGCGTTGACGAAGTGGCTGGAGGACATGCCGAGTTTGGCGGCGCGGCGGTTCATCCATACGGAGAACTGGGATTCGGTGCCGGCGCAGCTGCGGGCCATGCAGTGGGCGCAGTCGTTGCAGCTTTCGATGAGCATGGCTTCGAGGACTGTGCGGAGCGGGAGTTTTTCGCCGACTTTGAGGTAGAGCTTGTGGGGTTCGACCTTGGTTTCCGAGAGCTGGACGGTGGTGATTTTGTCCATGCTGGTGGATTCGACGGCGACGAGGGCGCTGAGGAGCTTCTGGGTGCTGGCGACCGGGCGTTTTTCGTCGGCGTCTTTTTCGAAGAGGGCGGCCCCGGTGACGGCGTCGATGACGATGCAGGCTTTGGCGGTGATGGTTGGGGGCGCGGGGAGGCGGCCCTGAGCGTGAAGGAGGGCGGCTGGGAGGGAGGCGGCGGCGAGGGTGGAGCGGCGCAGGAATTGGCGGCGTGGGATCATGGGGACTTGCGTTTGCCGGGTGTGGGAGTGGGCCGGGCTGGTTTGATAGGAGCGGGTGGTTTGGGGGCGGCGGAATCGGGAGCGGGCGGGGCGGCGGATTCGTCGTCGTCGGCGGGCTCGGAGGATGGTTCGTCGGGTGATGCGGCGGGGTCTTTGCCGGAGAGTTGTTCCTCGATGACGGTGTCGGGTTCGGAGCCGAGCTGGCGGGCGGCGGAGTAGTGGCGGCGCGCCATTTCGAGGGCGGGAGGGCGGCGCTCGAGGTACATGACGGCGAGGTTGAAGTGGGCCTCGGCGAATTTGGGTTCGAGGTCGATGGCCTTCTGGAGCTCGGATTCGGCGGCGGCGGTCCAGCCGACTTTCTTGAGGATGATGGCGAGGGCGTTGCGCGGTTGAGGGTCGGCGGGGTTTTCGTGGACGGCGCGGGTCAGGCAGGAGACGGCGCGCATGGGGGCGGCGAGTTCCATGTAGACGAGGCCGAGGGTGACCCATGAATCGGAGAGGGCGGGCTTCAGGGCGACGGCTTTTTCGAGGTGTTCGGCGGCGGTTTTGAGTTCGCCGAGCTGGTGTTCGACCTTGCCGAGATTGGACCATGCGCCGGCGTTGGCTGGGTCGAGGCGGACGACCTCGTTCCATGCGCGGCGGGCGGAGAGCCAGTCGTTTTCCTGCATGGCGGCGACGGCGCGGCGTGAGGCGGCGGTGGATTCGCGCGATGGGGTGGGTTTGGCGGCGGGCGCTGGGTCCTCGGCACGGGCTGCTGCGAGCGTGGCGGCGGCCACGGCGGGCAGGAGGAAGGTGGAGAGAAAGCGGGAGCGCATGGAGACAGACAAGCCCTGTCACCTTTGGGGGGCGACGCGGCGGGTTTCAAATGCGGAATCGCGTCGGGTTGAGGGGAGTTGGGGAAAATTGAAAATGGAAAATAGTGAATAGTGAAAGTGTGCTCGCGGGGAGAGGGTGGGCGTGTTGGGAGGTGCTTGTGGGGAGAGGGGCGGGCGGGATGGGATAGGACGGATCGGGCGGACCGGGCAGGGGCTGGAACGGTGGGGCGGCCGAGCGTCGGGCTCGACAAAGGTCGATTCAGGGTGCAGGATCCAGTCCACGATGAATCAGCCAGTTTCTGTTGTTGTTCGGCATGCGCGTGGCTCTGGGGTGTCCGGTGCGGGTGGGGAGGGGTTTGGGAGGGGGCGTCGGGTTGGCGGTGAATGTGGGTGAGTTGACTCAACCGAGTGCGGCATGCTCCAAGGAATAGGATTCTTCATCAGATCGCTGGATGACGACGAGTTGCCTGCTCCGCAGGAGCTTGTCGGGCCTGACGCCAGACTCGATATGGTCGCCGACTACCTCGACAGTGGTGTCGTCTTTGCGCGTTACCGTGGCTTCAGTTGGTGCCGTTTTGCCTGCGGTGAGTCGCGGATGGGGAGTTGCGATCTTACGGACGGCGTCTGGCTTTGGCCTGAGGATTTGTCCCATTATCTCCGCATTCATTCAGTCCGCCTGCCAGAAGTGTTCATGACACATGCGCTGGCGGGTCGGCCACATGCGGGTGTGGCTGAGGATGCCCCTATTGACTTGCACGTCTGGACTGAGTGGGCTCGTGCGCAGCGCTGTGACATGCTGCGGGAATCTCTCCGCGCTGCGAAGCTTGAGGACGCCCGACTTGCCGCAGAGGCCCGGCAGGCCCGGGTTGACGCAAACACTGTCCGATATGGCGAGGGCGGTAGGTCCTGCATTCAGGCGGGGTGTGGCAGGAACGCATTGATGGGCATGGTTCTCTGTGCACATCATCTGCCCGAGATGTCGCTCGACGATGACTTTCATCTCCATTCGCGAAGGCTTTTGTCTGAGGCTCTTCGAGGGATTTCGCAACCCATGGATGGATAGGGATGGGTTGGTACCGGTGGTGTCGCTTCGCTCAACCACTGGTTACGGGTCGGCATCCCGCCGGGATGCGCGTGTTAGGAGGGGGTAATGGTTCCCGTGGGGCGCGGCGTCTTCCAGGGCGATGCCCGTGGAAAAGATAGGGCGCCCTTTCAGGGCTCTGATTGGTTGGGTTGGTTAGACCCGGGGCGTTGCCCCGGGCTTCGGTAGGGCGCGCCGTTGGCGCTTGCGGGTGGAGAGGGGTGGGTCTCGCCCTTTCAGGGCTTAGGATGTTTATGGCGGATTACCTGGGGCGTTGCCCCAGGCTATCATATTTTGGCCCTTTGGGCCGGGGGGATGGTGAGGTCGAGGGGATATGGGCGATGCGCCAGTCTGGTATGGGTTGGCCCTTTGGACCGGGGGGATGATGGCGATGTCGTGGGGATGTGGGCTACTGGGTTTTCCAGGGCGATGCCCGTGGAAAAAATAGGGCGCTCTTTCAGGGCTCGGATTGGCTGGGTTGGTTAGACCCGGGGCGTTGCCCCGGGCTTTGGTAGGGTGCGCCGTTGGCGCTTGCGGGTGGAGAGGGGCGGGTCTCGCCCTTTCAGGGCTTTGGATGTTTATGGCGGATTACCTGGGGCGTTGCCCCAGGCTATCATATTTTGGCCCTTTGGGCCGGGGGAGTGATGGCGAGGTCGAGGGGATATGGGTATGGGTTGGCCCTTTGGGCCGGGGGATGATGGCGAGGTCTAGCGGACCTTGGGTAACGACCCGGGCTATCATATTTTGGCCCCTTTGGGCCGTGAGGGATGATAGGAGTCAGGAATTGGCGCGGATGGAGGCGGAGAGGCCGTGGGCGGCGAGGCCTTCGATTTCGGAGAAGGTGGAGATGAAGGGTTCGGATTTGCGGAGTGCGGAGCGGTTGAGACGGACGATGCTGGTGCGGCGCTGGAACTGGTCGACGGTGAGGCCTGGGAAGGATTTGCCAGCGCCGCCGGTGGGGAGGGTGTGGCTGGGGCCTGCGAGGAAGTCGCCGGCGGCGACTGGGCTGTAGTTGCCGACGAAGATGGCTCCGGAGGTCCGGATGAGGGGGATGAGTTTGCGGTCGTTGCGGACGACGAGGCTGAGGTGTTCGGGGGCCCATGCGTTGGCGATGGCGACGCCCTGATTGAGGTCTTTGATGTGGACGAGGTAGCCGCCGGATTCGAGGGAGGCGCGGGCGATGTCGGCGCGCGGGAGGAGATCGAGGAGACGGGCGACTTCTTTTTCGACGGCGCGGAGGAGTTTGAGGGATGGGGTGGCGAGGAGGACCTTGCTGTCGCGGCCGTGTTCGGCCTGGGCGAGGAGGTCTGCGGCGATGAAGTCCGGGCGAGCGGAGTCGTCGGCGAGGACCATGATTTCGCTGGGGCCTGGGAGGAGGTCGATGGCGACGGCACCGAAGAGCTGGCGTTTGGCTTCGACGACGAATTTGTTGCCTGGGCCCATGATTTTGTCGACTGGGCGGATGGATTCGGTGCCGAAGGTGAGGGCGGCGATGGCGTGGGCTCCGCCGATGCGGTAGATCTCGGTGGCTCCGGCGAGCTGGAGGGCGTAGAGCATGGCGTCGTTGATGCGGCCGTCTGGTCCGCAGGGCGAGCAGACGACAATTTCGGGGACGCCGGCGGCTTTGGCGAGGGTGACCGTCATGATGACGGTGGAGATGAGGGGAGCGGTGCCGCCGGGGACGTAGATGCCGACGCGCTGGAATGGCTGATAGGATTCGCCGACGACAGCGCCCTGTTCATTTTTCATCTTCCAGTCCTTGCGGAGACTGCGTTTGGCGAAGGCGACGACATTGCGGCAGGAGGCTTTGAGGGCCTTTTTGACCTTTGAGGGGACGGATTTGGCGGCGGCGGCGACGACGTCCGGGGGGACGGCGAGGGAGTCGGGGGAGAGCGAGGCGTGATCGAACTGGTTGGCGAAGTCGGCGACGGCCTTGTCGCCACCGGAGCGGACGGTGTCGATGATGTTGCCGACGTAGGCCATGAGTTCCGGGGTGGGGATGTGGCGGCGGTCGAGCGAGAGGAGGTCGGCGGCGAAAGTCGGGGATTTGTGGCTCAGTATGTTCATGAGTGGGAAAGTGGGTGGGCGGGGGCCGCGTGCAGGGGATACGCTTGGCGGAGGCTGGTGCGGTGTCGAGAGGAAAGGAAATGTGGGAATGGGGGGGATGAGGATTCGGGGTTTCGGAGTGAGCGGGAGTGGTGTTGGTGTCGGGGTGAAGACGACGAATGAAGTGAAACCGCCCCGTTGGAAGCTGCTTGCTGTGATGATGGGGTTGCCGTGGCTTGGGGTGGTGGCGTTGAAGGTGGTGCCGGCGCTGGATCAGTATGGGTACATGGCGACGGTGGCGGCGATCGGGGCGGTATTGGGGTCGCTGCTGCTGGGGATGGTGTGGTTGTGGTCATTCAGTCGGTTGCCGTGGCGGAAGCGGCTGTTGGGGGCTGGGTTGGTGTTGTTGTGCGGCGGGTTGGTGGCGTCGATGGTGAGGAAGGACGGGCACATGGGGGATTTTCTGCCGCAACTGGCGTGGCGATGGCAGCGGGTGCCTGGGGAGCGATTGGCTCCGCTGGCGGTGCGTGCGGCGGGGGCGGAGCGGTACAGTTTTACGACCGATGAGGCCGGGGATTCGCCGCAGTTTCTGGGGAAGGGCGGGATGAATGACAGTGGGGGGAAGGAGCTGGCGAGTGACTGGCCGGCGCAGGGCGTGCGGGAGTTGTGGCGTCGGGAAGTGGGGTTGGGGTGGAGTGGGTTTGCGGTGGCGGGGGATTATGCGGTGACTCAGGAGCAGCGGGGAGAGGAGGAAGTGACGGTGGCCTATCACAAAGTGACTGGCGAGCCCTTGTGGGTGCATGCGGAGAAGGCGCGGTTTGAGGAAGCGATGGGAGGGATCGGGCCGCGGGCGACGCCGACGGCATATGAGGGTCGGGTGTATGCGATGGGGGCGACGGGGATACTGGTGTGCCTTGACGGGCGGACCGGGGCGCTGATCTGGCGGCGGGAAACGCTAGGGGACGGAGGGCGGAAGAATCTGATGTGGGCGATGAGCTGCAGTCCGGTGGTGGCGGGGGACAAAGTGATTGTGACCCTGGGTGAAGGCGAGCGGACCCTTGCGGCTTATGCGGTGGCGACGGGTGAGCCGGTGTGGCGGAGCGGGCCGGGTCGAGCGGGATATGGTAGCCCGGTGCTGGTGCAGCGGGAGATTGGGGCGGAGGTGATCACGGTGTTTGCGGATCGGGTGACTGGGGTGGATCCGGCGACGGGTGAGGAGCGGTGGGTGTGGAAGGAAGGGTTCAAGGGGGCTCCGGCGAACGTGGCGAATCCGGTGTTTCTGAGTCCGGGCAGGGTGCTGGTGGGGATTGGTTATGGTGTGGGAACGACGATGCTGCGGACGGAGAAGGGGAAGGCCCCGGAGATTCTGTGGCAGAGTCTGAAGCTGAAGCCGAAGTTTACGAATCCGGTGGTGAGGGGCGAGCGGGTTTGGGGGTTGGACGAGGGGCGATTGACGTGTCTGGATCTGAGTGACGGGCGGGCGTTGTGGCGGGGGGCGAGTTACGGGCACGGGCAGATGCTGGGAGCGGGGCCGGTGCTGGTGATTCAGAGTGAGCGGGGGGAAGTGGTGGTGGTGGCGGCGAGTGAGGTGGAGGAAACGGTGGTGGCGCGGATTCCGGCGCTGACGAGCAAGACGTGGAATCAGCCGTGTCTGGCGGGTCGGTATCTGCTGGTGAGGAATGACCGGGAAGCGGTGTGTTTCGAGCTGGCGGAGGCGGCGAAGTGAGGATTGTCAGGGTGGGGGTTCCGGGAACCACTGGAGGAGGAGATTGCGGACGTGTGGCGGGAGAAGCTTGGCGATTTCCGGAGGGATGGATGTCGGGTGGTGCCATGCCTTGTAGTCGCCGGGATTGGCTAGAGTGGTGAAGCCGATGGTGGATGGTGAGCCGAGCCAGAGCGTGTCGGTGGGGGCGTCGTAGGTGGCGAAGAACGGTTCGTTGCCGGAGGCGAGAGGGGTGCGGCCGATGGAGGAGGAAGTGCCGTCCGGGTGGGTGGTGAGTATGGAGAAGCCGCGTTGTCCGGGAGGGCCGGTGCTGGTGTCCGGCGGGTCGATGGTAAGGACGGCGGATGGGGTGAGCCGGTGCTGGCCTTGAGTGGTGAAGAGACCGGGGATGTCGGAGGGAGGGAGGGCGAGGGTGGGTGGGGGCGGGGTGGCGGAGGAAGGGAGTGCGAGTTCTCGGATGTCTGGGGAGTCGCCGATGGTGGAGAACACGAGTCGGGCGACGCATGGGGTACCGTTGGCGAGCGGGGAATCGAAGATGGTGATGCTGGCGGGGCGATGAGGCCGGATTTCCGCGGGAGGGAGCGATTGGATGCGGGCGGCGGCGGCGCGGGCGGAGGATTCGTCAGGGAAGAGGAAGGCGAACGTCGAGCGGAAATTGGCACCGATGCGGTAGGGCATGCGAGTGCTTTCCGTTTGAGTGGGAGGGACGAGGGTGACGATTTCGCGGGTGCTGGATCGAGCGGCGGTGTCCTTGAGGTGGCGAGTGGCGTCTTGGACTGGTGGAGGGCCGGTGAAGACGGGCGAGACATCGACGACGAACTGGCGTGGACCGGTGACGAGCGAGACCATGAGAGTCTGGCCGGAGACTTCGATGGAATCGAGACGGGCATCGAGCGTACCGCCGGCGAAGTTTTCGCGTTTTTTGAGGAGCATGCCGAGAGCGAAGGCGGCGGAGGCGAAGGTGAGTGAGAGGATGATGCGAGCGGAACGGGAGATGAAGCTTGGGGCGGCGGGATTGCCGCCGAAATGGCGGAGCGTGATGGCGGCGAGCGGCAGGAGCAGCGATGCGGCGAAGATGAGAGGGACGGTGAGGGCTTCTGCGGGGCCGGGGTTCCAGCCGTCGGTGCTGGTGAGGAACGAGTGGGTGAAGAACGCGGAGAAGGCCCATGCTGCGAGGGCGAGGATCCATGCTATGGTGGAATGGAGACGGAAGTGGCGTGGGCCGTTTGGAGCGACGAGCCATGCGGCGGCGGCGCGATGGGCGAGGAGAGCGGAGGCGATGGTGGCGAGCCCCATGATGATGAGGGCTTCGGGGAGGCCGAGGCCCGGGATGCGGATGGCGAGGGTGATGGCGAGGATCGCGTGCCACCATACGGCGGCGAGTGCGGCGGAGGCGGTGCGGAGGCCTGGGAGGGGAGGAGAAGGAGCTGGGGGCGCGACTGGAGAAGAGGAGGATTGGCGGAGGAGGGCTGGGAGCATGACGGAGACGATCATGGCGGAGGAGATGGTCATGGTTAGGAGGAGCGGGCCGGAGCCGCCGAAGAGGCTCTGGAGGGCGATGACCATGAGACAGGAGAGGAGGAGCGCGGTGCAGCCGAGGAGGAGGAGGGCGCGGGCGAAATTAGGGATGTGGAGCGAGCGGGGGCGGTCGGGATTGGTGCGGGTTAGCGGGAGGAGGAAGACAGGTTCGGGAGGGTTAGGGAGACGGGCGAGACGGCGTTCCGATTCGACGGCGGTGACGAAGCCAGCGAGGGCGGCGAAGGCGAAGAGCCCGGCGATAATGGAGGTGGAGAGCCAGATAGTGCGGGAGGAGGAGGTGGTGCCGTTGGCGCCGTAGGTTTTGAGTTCCTCGCGCCACGGGCCGGGGATGCCGGGGAAGCCATCGCGAGCGGGGATGGCGGGGACGAGGCCGAAGTACCATGTTTCGCGGATTTGGCCGGTGACGCGAGTATCTGGCTGGAGGACCTCTCGCTGCATGCCGCAGAAGAGGAATGTGCTGATGGCGAGGGTTGCTAGGAGGATGCGGCGGAGACGGAGGAGACGGGGGCGTGAGGGGTCGGGGGATGCGGCGGTGTCAGGGTGAGCTGGAGGAGGTTGAGGGGATGTGGGAGGAGGGGAGATGGCGGCTTCGAGACTGGAGCGGAAGTCGAGGGCGGTATTGAAGCGGAGGTCAGGGGAGAGGGAGAGGGCTTTGAGGACGACGGAGTCGATGCTGATGCTGACGTGGACGCGTTGTGATGGGGGGATGAGCGGGCCGTTGGGGCGTTCGCCGGTGAGCATTTCGTAGAGAACGACGCCGAGGGAGTAGATGTCGGCGCGATGGTCGGCGGCGGCGCCGGAGCGTTGTTCGGGGGCGGCGTAGGCTGGGGTGCCGGCTGCGGGGAGGGGGACGGGATCGGAGGAAGGGTCGGCGGTGGTGCCGTCCATGATGGTGGCGATGCCGAAGTCGGCGATTTTGACGGTGCCGGATTTATCGATGAGGAGGTTTTCGGGTTTGATGTCGCGGTGGACGATGCCGTGGTTGTGGGCGCACTGGAGGGCGTCGCAGATTGGGGGGACGATGGCGAGGGCTTCGGATGGGGAGAGACGGCGGGATTGGAGGAGCTGACGGAGATTGAGACCGTCGATGAATTCCATGATGAGGAAGCAGCTGCCGGCGGCTTCGCCGAAGTCGTGGATGGCGACGATGTTAGGGTGGCTCAGAGCGGCGAGGGTTTTGGCTTCGGTGGCGAAGCGGGCGGCGAAGGTGGGGTCGGAGGCGCGTTCCGGGGCGAGGAGTTTGAGGGCGACGAGCCTGTTGAGGGACCGTTGTCTGGCTTTGAAGACGACGCCCATGCCGCCGCGGCCGAGGCATTCGAGGATTTCGAGTTGTGGGAAGAACGGCTGGATGGAGTCGATGGAGGGGAGCGGTTGCTGATGGACGGGAGGGGAGGCTGGGGTGAGGAGCGAGTCGAAGTGGAGGGCGGCGAGACAGCGGGCGCAGAGCCCGTCGACCGAGTTGGAGGTTAGGGAGGTGCCGCAGCGCGGGCAGGAAGGTGAGGCGTTCATGCCATGAGATTAAGCGGGTGGGGAGCGTTGTGGCGGGGAGGGGGAAGAAAAGATGAGAAATCAGGCGGAAGCGAGGGCGGCGATGAGGGCGTGCATTTCTGCGTCGGTGTCATTGGGATTGGCGACGGTGGCGGCGACGGCGGAGCGGAAGGCGTCGCGGAAGCGTTTGCGGAGACGGTGGACGGCGCTGCGGGCGGAGGCTTCGGTGATGCCGAGGGAGGCGGCGAGGGCTGGGTAGTCGAGGTTGGCGCGGTCGGCGGTGAGGCAGGGCTTCAGGATTTCGAATTCGCGGGAGCGATGGGAGGCATCGTGTTCGAGGCGGAGTGAGTCCATGGCGTGGGAGAGGACGGTGAGGGCCCAGCGGCGGTCGAAGTCGCGATCCGGGTCGGCGGGAGGGTGGGGATCGAGAGCGGCTAGGGAATCCGGGGAGGCGTCGAGACTGAAGATGGGGATGCGGCCGCCGCGTTTGAGGGCATTGGAGCGATCCCATTCGTTGGCGAGGAAGCGTTTCATGGCGACGAGGAGGAACGTGCGGAAGCGGCCGCGGTCGGGGTCGGCGCGGAGGAGCCAGTCGCGCGAGAGGAGACGGGCGAAGAATTCCTGAGTGAGGTCTTCGGCGTCGTGGGGGGAGTGGCCGCGCTGGCGGACCCATGAGAAGAGCGGGGGCCAGTAGAGACGGCAGAGGGATTCGAGGGAAGCGGCGACGGCGTCGGGTGTGCCGGAGCAGGCGGCATTGACGAGAGACCAGTGGGTGGTGTGGAAGGCGTGGGAGGGTGGGGGGTCCGGCATGGGGTGGAGGCGGGAGAGGGTTCCGGAGGATAATATAAGCAAAAGAGAGCGCGTGTGGCGAATGGATGATGAGAAGGAAGAGGAGGAGCGAATGGGGGAAATGAGAGCTTGCTTAAGTGCGGGCAGGCTGTCTGCTGGTGATATGCAGATTTCCCCCCGGTTCACATGGTGAGCCGATTACCGCGAGTGGAGCGGGTAGCGTTTCTTGGAAACTATGTTCCCCGGCTCTGCGGGATTGCAACATTCACGAGAGACTTGTGTGAGGCGGTGAGCACGGAGGCGCCTGAACTGAATTGTTATGCGGTGGCGGTGACGGATAGGGATGAAGGGTATGACTATCCGGTGCGGGTGAGGCGGGAGCTGCGAGAGAACAATGTGGATTCGTACCGGAGGGTGGCGGACTGTCTGAATTTCGACAATGCGGATGTGCTGTGTGTGCAGCATGAGTTCGGGATCTACGGAGGGCCGGCGGGGGCGCATCTGCTGGCGCTGCTGGAGGAAGTGAGGATGCCGGTGGTGACGACATTGCACACCGTGCTGAGCGAGCCTGACGGGACCCAGCGGCGGGTGATGCGGGAGATTGAGCGGCGGAGCAGCCGGTTAGTGGTGATGGCGGAGAAGGGAGCGGAGATTCTGCGGAGTGTTTACGGGGTGCCAGAGGGGAAGATCGAGGTGATACCGCACGGGATTCCTGACATCGCGTTTCATGATCCCGGGGCGTACAAGGCGCAGTTCGGGGTGGGAGGGAGGACCGTGCTGCTGACGTTCGGGCTGATCGGGCCCGGGAAGGGGATTGAGCATGTGATTCGGGCGCTGCCGGAGATTGTGAGGGAGCATCCTGAGGTGGTGTATCTGGTGGTGGGGGCGACGCACCCTCAATTAGTTGCGCGGGAGGGTGAGCGGTACCGGTTGAGTCTGGAGTGGCTGGCGGAGGAGCTGGGGGTGAAAAAGCACGTGATATTCTACAATCGGTTTGTGACGGCGGAGGATTTGAGGGAGTTCATCCGGGCGACGGATATCTATCTGACGCCCTATCTGAATGAAGAGCAGATCACGTCGGGGACCCTTGCGCAGGTGTTCGGGGCTGGGAAGGCGGTGATAGCGACCCCGTACTGGCATGCGCGGGAGCTGCTGACGGAGGGTCGGGGGACACTGGTGCCGTTTGCGCAGCCGGCGGCGCTGGCGGCGGCGGTGGGGGCCTATCTGAATGATCCTGAGCTGATGCGGCGGACGCGGGAAGCGGCGTGGCAGGCTGGGCGGGGGATGATCTGGCCGGCGGTGGCGCGGCGGTATCTGGACTGTTTTGAAGCGGTGAGGCAGGAAGCGAGAGAGCCGGCGCGGAGTGCGTTTGCGGGGTGGAATGCGGCGGCGCGGACGTATGATCTGCCGCCGCCGAGACTGGACCATCTGGTGAGGATGTTTGACGGGACGGGGATGCTGCAGCATGCGTTGTTCACGGTGCCGGATTTTCATCA
>JAIXVE010000153.1 GCA_027483175.1 Verrucomicrobiaceae bacterium
ATGCATCTAAAAACACAAGCAGCATTATTAGCAATAATCACACCCGACTCCATCACCACCATCGCCCACGCCCCCTCGCGAAAGCAACCCGCGACCCATCCCGCCTCAGGCGTCGACTACCCCCAGCCAGCAGTAATCTACCGCTTCAACAGCGCCACCCCCTGCCCTCACCGGACCACCACCCCACCCCCCTCAATCCCCAATGAAATGCGGCACAAACCGCGACCGGTTCCCCGTGATCCTCCGGCTATCCTCCCGAATCCCCAATCCCGCACACTCCCCATCGACCATCCAAACCCCCAGCACCGGCCAGTGCCCGTCAATCGCCTCGTTCCCCGCCAGTTCCTGATAAATGAACCCCTCGCTCCCATACGGCCCGCTCTCGCTCGCCTCAACCTGCCCCGCCCGGTGAATCTCCACATTCGCCCCCTCCCGGCTGAACACCGGCTTCTTCACAAAAGTATCCCCCAGCAGTCCCGGAGCCCGATAACACTGCAGCAGCGCCGGATGTTCCATGTGATACTCCCACATCAGCGCCAGCATTGCCTTGTTGCTCCATAGCAGCTTCCACGGCGGCTCCAGAAACCGGCACTTCCCGGCCCGAATGTGCCGAGCAAACTCGTCCCGCAGCATCCATTCCCACGGATACAGCTTGAAGCAGGTCTCCATGATCCGGTCCTGCTCATCGATGAAATGCTGCAGATCGTCATCCCACCCGATCGCCGGCAGCGGCATCCGCACCGTGTCGCATCCCGCCTGACGGCACGTCTCCTCAAGATAAGCCACCGTCATCTCATCCTCCCACGCGTCCGCAATCGACGCAAAATGCACCGCCCTCGCCCCGAACCGCTCCCACGCCGCCACCAACCGCTCATGCAGCGCATTGAACTGATCCCGCCCCGGCTTCGTGTCCTTCAGCCAGAACCACTGCACCACCGCCGCCTCCAGCAGCGCCGTCGGCGTGTCCGCATTGTACTCCAGCAACCGCGGCCTCCCGTACACATCAAAGACCATGTCAAACCTCCCATACAGCGTGAACTCCTCCTCCTCCCACGCCTTCACAATCATCGGCACATGCTCCTCAGGAATGCACAGATCCTTCCACCGCTTTTCCCGAATCACCCGCTCCGTCGTGTCAATGTACAGCGCATGCAGTTCCCCGGCCGTCAGCTCCAGCCGCGCAATCTCCCCGGGATTCAATTCATAACACACCGATTCATCCCAGTACGGCGACGTCTCCCCGTCTGAATGCCATAGCAATCCCTGCCCGCGCACCGTCTCCTCCCATCCCTTCCTCGGCTCAACCCGGTGCCTGATCATGATCCCGATGAGGAAAACACCGACCCCACCCTCCCGAACCCGCCACGCTTCGCCGGATTCGACGCCCGATACGTCGAATTCGCACTCGTCACCGCCGACGCCGACGGACGCGACGACGTCACCGTCGCCGTCTCCGCCGTCGGATGATACCTCCCTCCGTAATAATACCCCTGCCCCGGAGAAAAATCGTTATACCGGACCGGAAAGAACGCCATGTACGGCGCATGGTAGTACCCCACCCCGGGAACATAGTGGTTGTTCACATACGTTGTGCTCCCGTTCACCGGATCCACGTCGTCGTCATCACACGCCATCCAGATCACCGGCACACCCACCACTAGCGCCGCAACCACCCCGATCGTCACGCACCCGGCATTCATCCGGATCCGTGGCTTTGTATTTTGATAGCGAATCGACATGTCGTTCAGCCCGCCACCGCAGCGGCAATGATGATACAGATCCCCAGCATCAGCGCACCACCCAGAATCGCCGCCGCCGTATTCCGGTTCTCGAAAATCTCCTTACTCAGGCAACCCGGCGTGATCAGATCCAGCAACCGGTACCCCAGCAACGCCAGCACCATGCCAGCCAGTGCAAATACCACCGTTGCCGGCAGTCCGTGTACGAGAAGTTCAGGGAGGGTCGATGCGATCATGTCTGTGGGGGCGTTTGATGGATGTGGTTGATGTCCCTGTCGATTACAATGTCTCCCCGCATTTTGGAAGCCCCGATTTGCACAAGTCTCCAATCCCCCCTCACCACCCGCGCTTCAGCTTCGCCTTCAGATACTGCCCCGTGATGCTCCGCGGATCCCCCGCAATCACCTCCGGCGGCCCCGCCGCCACCACCCGCCCCCCCGCGCCCCCGCCCTCCGGCCCCATGTCAATCACCCAGTCCGCACATTTGATCACATCCAGATTGTGCTCGATAACCACCAGCGTGTTCCCCGCATCCCGCAGCCCGAACAACACCCCCATCAGGGTCTCAATGTCCGCAAAGTGCAGCCCCGTCGTCGGCTCATCCAGCAGATAAAGCGTCCGCCCCGTGCTCCGCTTCGCCAGCTCCGTCGCCAGCTTGATCCGCTGCGCCTCGCCACCAGACAGCGTGTTCGCCGCCTGCCCCAGCTTCAGATACCCCAGCCCCACCCCCCCTAGCATCCTCAACTTGTCTCCTAACCCCGGCACCGCCCGGAAAAACGCCCCCGCCTCGTCAATCGTCATCTCCAGCACCTCCGCAACGTTCCGCCCTTTGTAAGTCACCTCCAGCACCTCCCGGTTGTACCGCTTCCCCTCGCAAGCCTCGCACGTCACATAGACATCACTCAGAAAATGCATGTCGATTCGGATCAACCCATCCCCCTCACAAGTCTCGCACCTCCCACCCGCCGTGTTGAAACTGAACGTCCCCGCCGTGTACCCACGCACCTTCGACGCCGGCAGCTGACTGAATAACTCCCGGATCGGCGTGAACGCCCCCGCGTACGTCGCCGGATTGCTCCGCGGACTCCGCCCGATCGGGCTCTGATCAATCACCACCGCCTTGTCAATCTGCGTCAGCCCCGCAATCCCACGGTGCCGCCCCGGCGCATCCTTCGCATGATACAGTCTCCGGAACACTTCCCGCCTCAGAATGTCGTCCACCAGCGTGCTCTTGCCGCTCCCGCTCACCCCAGTCACCGCCACCAGACACCCCACCGGAATCGACACGTCAATGTCCTTCAAATTGTTAGCCGTCGCCCCCTCCACCGTAATCCACCCGTTCTCTAACCCCTCCTTCCCACCCCCCCCCGCCACCATCGCCGGCGGCACCACCCGCCGCTTCGGCACCGCAATCCTCGCCTCCCCCGTCAGAAACCTCCCCGTCACCGACAGCGCCGTCGCCTTGATCTCCTCTACCGTCCCCGCCGCAATCAACTCACCCCCGCGCGGCCCCGCCCCCGGCCCCAGATCAATCACCCAGTCCGCCGCCGCGATCGTGTCCTCATCGTGCTCCACCACCACCACCGTATTCCCCAGATCCCGCAACTCCCTCAGGGTCGCCAGCAACCGGTCGTTGTCCCGCTGATGCAATCCAATGCTCGGCTCGTCCAGCACATACAGCACCCCGCTCAATCGCGACCCTAGCTGACTCGCCAGCCGGATCCGCTGCGCCTCCCCGCCACTCAGACTCCCGTACTCCCGCGCCAGCGTCAGATACCCCACCCCCACATCCTCCAGAAACCGCAGTCGCGACTCCAATTCCCTGATCACCTCCACCACAATCTCCCGCTGCTGACCACTCAACTCCAATCCCGCCAGCACCACCCTCGCCTCCCGCACACTCAAACCGGTAAACTCATCAATCGCATACTCCCTCCCCTCCGCCCCACCCGCACGCAGCGTCACCGCCAGAAACTCCGGCTTCAACCTTCTCCCCCCGCACGCCTGACACGCCGCAGGATTCATGAACCGCCGCACCGTCTGCTTCACAAACTCACTCTCGCTCTCCTCTAGCAACCGCGCCGCCTCCGCCGCCAGTCCCTCAAACGGCTTCGCCACCACCCGCGTCGTCGCACTCTTCGCCAGATCCATCTTCACCGCCACCTTCCCCGTCCCGAAAATCAGCGCCCTCCGGAATTCCTCCGGCAACCTCCCGTACGGCACCTTCACATCCGCCCCGTAATGCGCCGCCAGCGCCGCAATCTTCCGGTCATGCAGCACCTTCAGCTTCGGATTCCGGCTCCACCACGTCTTCACCGCTCCCTCCTCAATCGTCTTCTCAGGATCCGGAACTAGCAACTCCGGATCACACCACAACTGCGTCCCCAGTCCCTCACACGTCCGGCAGGCCCCCGCATGGCTGTTGAATGAAAAATGCTTCGGCGTCAGCGGCGGCATCCGGAACCCGGTCTCAGGATCCGCATACAAGGTCGTATACACCTTCTCCCGCCACCCATCCCCCTCCGCGATCAGAATCAGCACGCGACTCGCCGCCCCGCTCCACCGCAACGCCACCGGCAGGCTGTCCATCAGTCGCGTCCGCGCATCCGCACGCGCCACCAGTCGATCCACCACCAGCTCCACCACGCCTCCTTCCGGCACCTCCGGCTGGCTCTCCAGATCATGCACCTCCCCTCCCACCCTAACCCTCACAAAACCCTGCCGCGCCAGCTTCTCATACAGCTTCTTCGGCTGCATCGTCTCACTCTCCGGAAGCGGAGCCAGCACCATCAGCCTCGTCCCCTCTGGCAACCCCAGCAGTTCCTCCGCAATCTCCGGCGTCGTATACCGGTGAATCGGCTTCCCCGTCGCAGGATCATGCGGCTGCCCGCACGTCGCATACAGCACCCTCAGATAATCATAAATCTCCGTCACCGTCGCAATCGTGCTCCGCGGATTCGCCACCCCAGTGTGCTGCCCGATCGCAATCGCCGGCGACAACCCCTCGATCTGATCCACATCCGGCTTCTCCAAACGCCCCAGCACCTGCTGCGCATGCGTGCTCAGGCTCTCCACATACCGCCGCTGTCCCTCCGCATACAAGGTGTCAAACGCCAGCGACGACTTCCCACTCCCGCTCACCCCGGTAATCACCGTCAATCGCCCCTTCGGCAGCACCACCGAAAGATTCTTCAGGTTGTGCTGCCGGGCCCCACTGATCCGGATGAACTTCGGTTCGCTCATATCTTTGCTCCATCGCTCCGCTTCCCTCCCACTCACCCCTCCTCCCCACCTCGCGCAACGAAAGACTTCCCCTTCAGCAACCACGCCACACCCTCATCTCCACCAATCGCCGCCATCCCGGCACGCATCGTGCTTTCCCATAATGAAACGCCGTTCACCAACACCCAGCCCGCCGCCATGAAATCCACGCTTTGCCTGTTCGCGTTCAGCGCAGCCCTCAACTCCCTCCCGCTCCAAGCCACCCCCATCGCAGGCTGGTCGATGGACGTCCCCGACGCCTCGCTCGTCGTCGCCACAGCCAACCTCCCAGTCGCCAGCGTCGTCCCGGAACCCACCATCGGTCTCCTCATCGGCATCGCAGGCATCGCCCTCCTCTCCTTCCGCCGCCGCTGAGCCCGCAAGGCCCGCTGCTTGCCCTATCCATTTCCCCGCTGAAAACGTGACACCATGCGTGTCCTTCTCCAGCGGGTTCTGTCCGCCTCCGTCACCATCAATCAATCCCCCCACGCCGCCATCGGCCAGGGCCTCCTCCTCCTCGTCGGCATCGAAGAATCCGACGGCCCCGAAGACATCGCATGGCTCACCGGCAAAATCGCAAGGCTCCGCATCTTCGCCGACGACTCCGGCCTCATGAACCGCTCCGTCACTGACATCTCCGGCGGCCTCCTCGTCGTCTCCCAGTTCACCCTCTTCGCCGCCGTCAAAAAAGGAAACCGCCCGTCCTTCATCCGCGCCGCCCGACCAGATTCCGCCGCCCCACTCTGCGACCAGTTCTGCTCCGCCCTCGCCGCAGAAACCAACCTCCCCGTCGCCACCGGCGTCTTCGGCGCAGACATGCAGGTCGCCCTCGTCAACGACGGCCCAGTCACCATCTGGCTCGACTCCAAAACCCGCGAGTAAACCCGCTCCCCTCAAGGCTTGATCGTCAGCAGCGCCGTCGCCGCCGCCGCAGGATCCGCCCGCTCCGCCAGCGATTGCTCAATCGCCGCCGCCGTCCGGCTCACTTTCCCACTGAACACTTCCTTGCCATTCACCGTCACCGTCAGCGGCTCATCCAGCGTCAGCAGCTTGTCGCTCAGCCGCAGCGTCAAACCTGCGGGCACATCCCCAGTCAGCGCAATCACCCGACCCTTCACCACCGCATCAATCCTCTTCCCGGGCTTCGCCTCCGCCGCAGGCACCGACAACCAGTAAAACCGCTCCCGCGGGGTCCCCGTCTGCAGCCACACCAGCTTGTCAGGCCACGTCCGCCGCGTCTTCTCCGCCATCCACGGCAGCGCCTCCGCATCCTTCCGATTCATCCAGTGCGGCAACCCAGGATACACCCGCACCATGTTGTCATAACCCTCAGGATCTTCCTTCCGCAGCTTCACAATCTCCTCGCCCTTCGCCGCCACCACCTTGTTCCGGTTGTACGCCCCATCCGCTCCGCCCACAAAAATCCCCAGCGGCAGATTCCGCAACGGCAGCAGACTCGCATCATTCGGATGCCCAGCCATCATCGCCGCCGCCGCCAACCGGTCCGGCATCCGCGGTGCCAACTGCCACACCCCATCCCCACCCGCAGAATACCCCATCAGATACACCTTCTCAGGGTTCACCCCGCGCAAGACCACAAAATCATCGATCAACCGGTCAAACAACCCGCTGATATGCCCCTCATGCCACAGGTTCCACGTGTCCGTCGGTGCCCGCGGCGCAACATACCAGCCCTCCGCAGGCTCATACAATCCAATCTGATTCCGCCACTGCTGGTCATTCACCGCCGGCGGCGCGCCCCCGCCTCCATGCATCGAAATCCACAGCGACCTCCCACCCTCCGGCGCTTTCCCAAACTCCCGCGCCTCGAACTTCAGGGTCTTGTCCCCGATCGTGATCGCCTTCGCCTCCAGCTCCGCCGCCCGCTCCTTCTCCAGCACCGCACGCCGTTCCTTCCACACCGCTTCCACCTTCGCCGCCGCCGCTTCCTTGGAAAGCCCCTCCTCAGCCCCGCGCACAAAAGGCACTAACGAAACACTCGCTGCAACAGCACAGAACGCCGGAATTCTCAAGGTGGTGATCATGACTTCCCACCTTTGCCCCCACCAAGCCGTTGGTCGAGCGAAAACCGTCCCGGCCCAGCCACAAATACCACCACGTAACACGCCAGATACACATACGCCAGCTCCCCGCTCGCCGGCCCGCTCAACATCCCCTTCTTCTGCATGAAAAACGCCACCCCCATCGTCACAATCCCGGCCATCGCGGAAAACCGCGTCAGCACCCCCAGCACCAGCAGCACCGAACAGAACGCCTCCCCGAACACCGCCAGCGCATGGCTCGCCTGCCCGCCAATCCCCAGCGGATCCGGAAAACTCCGCGCACCATCCCCGAACAACTGCGCCTTCGGCCACCCATGCAGCACCAGCATGCTCAACCCCACCCAGACCCTCAGCAGCAGCAGCGCCACAGGTCCATTGCACGGAAGATAAGAGAAATTGCAGAACGCGAGCAGTTTTTTCACACCCGCCCTCTCACCCCGCCTCCTCCATCTGCCAAGCGCAGCTTCGCACCCCCCTTGCACTCCACCCTCCAACCTGTCCCTTCCCCACCATGCCCCACCCGCCCGTCCGCCTCACCTCCATGGCCTCCTGCGCCGGCTGCGCCGCCAAACTCCCCCAGCAGGCCCTCGCCCAAATCCTCCACGGCCTCCCCACCCTCCCCGACCCTCGTCTCCTCATCGGAGCCGCCACCTCCGACGACGCCGCCGTCTTCCGCCTCGACGCCGACCGCGCCCTCGTCCAAACCCTCGACTTCTTCACCCCCATCGTCGACGACCCCCTAACCTACGGCCGCATCGCCGCCGCTAACAGTCTCTCCGACGTCTACGCCATGGGCGGCCGCCCCATCACCGCCATGAACATCGTCGGCATGCCCGACGAACTCGACCTCTCCATCGTCGCCACCATCCTCCGCGGCGGCGCAGAAAAAATCCTCGAAGCCAACTGCGTCCTCGCCGGCGGCCACTCCATCCGCATCCCCGAACCAGTCTACGGCCTCAGCGTCACCGGCCTCGTCCACCCGGACCGCATCATCTCCAATGCCAACGCCCAACCCGGCGACCTCCTCGTCCTCACCAAACCCCTCGGCACAGGCATCGCCACCACCGCCATCAAACGCGGCATCTGCCCCGACTCCCTCCGCGACCGCGCCATCCTCAGCATGCAAACCCTCAACCTCCCCGGCCCCGACGCCGCCAACCTCGGTCTCGTCCGCGCCGGCACCGACATCACCGGCTTCGGCCTCCTCGGCCACCTCGGCTCGCTCTGCCGCCAAAGCCACGTCACCGCTGAAATCAACGCCTCCGCACTCCCGCTCCTCGACCCCTCCGTCCCCGACCTAGCCAGCTCCGGCTGCTTCCCCGGCGGCTCCAAATCCAATGCCGAATTCGCCGCCCCATGGACCGATTTCACGAACACCCCAGACGCCCTCCGCCTCGTCGCCGCCGACGCCCAGACCTCCGGCGGCCTCCTCCTCGCCGTCCACCCCGACAACCTCGACGCCCTCCTCGCTCTCTGCCAGCAGCACCAAACCCTCGCCCACTCAGTCATCGGCCGCCTCATCCCCCCTCACCCATCCCTCCGCATCATCGTCAGACCTTCCCTCCCATAACAATTCCACCCCGGCCCTGTCCCCGCCAAAACAAAGTGCCACGGCCATCGCGAATAGGTCTGTCCAATCATGCCGCCTCCGAACCAGCAGCCGCAGGCTCTGGACTGCTGTCAGAATTACAGCTCTCCCTGCGCACGGAGTGCGCCTGCCAGCCCCCCTTCCCACGCGCCAACGGCGCAACCCATACCAGCATGGGGCATCGCCCCAGGCAAACCACAACATAACACACCAAGCCCTGAAAGGGCGCAACACGACAACCCTCCGAACCAGCAGCCGCAGGCTCTGGACTGCTGTCAGAATTACAGCTCTCCCTGCGCACGGAGTGCGCCTGCCAGCCCCCCATCCCACGCGCCAACGGCGCAACCCATACCAGCCTGGGGCATCGCCCCAGGCAAACCACAACAAAACACACCAAGCCCTGAAAGGGCGCAACACGACAACCCTCCGAACCAGCAGCCGCAGGCTCCGTACTCGTACTCTCCCCAAAAGCCCTCCTGCTTTTCCAGTCACCGCCTAACCTCCGCACAGGCAAAACGGCCGCCCCGCAGCACGCCACCCGGCCTCACCGGACAACAGCACCGCAGGACGGCCGTCAGTAATTTCCTAACTTCCCTTTGCGTTACTTCCCACCCTTCTTCACCGGAGGAGCCACCGCCGCCTCATACAGCGCATTCGCCGCCGTCCAGTTCACCACGTTGAACCACGCCGCCACATAATCAGCACGCTTGTTCTGATACTTCAGATAGTAAGCATGCTCCCACACATCCAGCGCCAGCACCGGCTTCCCGCGGTCCGCATTCGGCACCACTCCCTGCATCAGCGGATTGTCCTGATTCCCCGTGCTCACCACCGCCAACCCACCGTCCTCCTGCACCACCAGCCACGCCCATCCGCTCCCGAACCGCTTCATCGCCGCATCGCTGAACTTCTCTTTGAACTTCGCAAAACTCCCGAACGCCTTCACAATCGCTGCTCCTAACGCCGTCCCCTCTCCCTCGCCGCCCACCCCAGCTCCCGGCGCAGCCATAAGACCCCAGAACAAGGTGTGATTCCAATGCCCGCCCCCGTTGTTCTGCACCGCCTTCTGGATCTCCGCAGGCAGAAACGTGATCCCGCCAATCAGTTCCTCGATCGTCTTCTTCTGCAGCTCCGGCGCACCCACTAGCGCCTTATTGAGATTGTCCACATACGCCTTGTGATGCCGGTCATGGTGAATCGTCATCGTCTGCGCATCAATGTGCGGCTCCAGCGCCGCCGGCGCATACGGCAATGCCCCCAGCGTGAACGGTCCAGTCGGAGCCGGCGCCGCCGCAGCAGGTGCCTGCGCATCAACACGCGTCACCGCAGCCGCTCCAGCCAATGCCATCGCCCCGGTCTTCATCAGGCGGCGGCGGGAAAATGAGGTCTTTTCGGATTCCATAAGTCCCCCACTTACGCCCCGCACCTCCCTCCGGTCCATCTCCATTTCACGTAACTCCCCTTCACAGGCGCAGTGCAGGAACGCCGCAAACGCGCACCATCCGCAAATGCGGGTCTTCCACGAATTGCGCTTACGCCAACATTTCCGAGCCGCCACAATTGTCGGCTCAACCACAAACTCAACACCACACCATCATGAAAACCTCCATCGCCACCTTCGCCTCCTCGCCTCGCCTCCGCTCCCTCACCACTCTCGCCCTCCTCTCCGCCGCCCTCCCCAACACCGCATCCGCCGCCACCGTCTACTGGAACATGCAGTCCGCTGTCCCCACCTCAAACAACGCCCTCAACCTCACCGTCAGCAATCTCACCCGCGGCAACAACAACGGCACCACCACCCTCCTCGGCACCACCACCCCTTCCTCCACCTACTCCTTCTCTCTCGAGGGCACCACCACCTCCGCCTCAGGCTCCAGCAACGCCGCCGCCGCCGCCCGCTCCGGTGCCCTCAACACCGCCACCAGCGCCTTCTTCGAATTCACCCTCAACCCCGCCGCCGGCTTCACCGGCAATCTCTCCGCCCTCGGCTTCGGCACCCGCAGCACCTCCACAGGTCCGTCTTCCATGACGCTGCGCTCCAGTCTCGACAACTACTCCTCCTCCCTAGCCTCCTTCACCGGCACCACCAACGGCACATGGACGTTCCAGTCCGCCACCCTCGGCACTCCAGTCACCCTCCCGGAAAACCAATCCGTCACATTCCGACTCTTCGGCTTCGGCGGCGCCGGCACCGCCAGCGCCAACACCGCCAACTGGCGCGTCGACGACCTCCAGGCCACCGTCGCCACCATCGCCGCCACCCCGCCAGCCACCGTCCCGGAACCCGCCACCGCCATGAGCAGTCTCGTCGTCACCGCCGCCGGCTTCGCCCTCGTCAGCCGCCGCCGCCGCACCACCACCTGACCCCCACCCATCCCTCGGGATGCCGGGTCACCTCACGGCCCGGCATCCTCTCATTTCGCTCCGTCACCGCTCTCCACCTCTCAATTCCCCCGCAGCCGCTCCACCGACCCATCCACCGTCCCCGGCGGATCCTCCCGCGCAAACTGATCCTCATCCCGCAATTCCTTCTTCAACCGCTGCAGCTCCACCTTCAACTCCTCCCGCACCGCCGCCGCCGCAGGATCACTATAGAGGTTCTTCATCTCCTCAGGATCCTTCACCAGATCATACAACTCCCACTGATCCTTCTTCCAGTACCAGATCAGCTTGTGCGTTAGTGTCCTCACCCCGATCTGCGCCCTCGTGTTATGATGCCCCGGATCATGGTAATACCGGTAATACATGCTCTTCCGCCAATCCCCCGGCACTTCCCCACGGAACAACGGCACAAGGCTCCTCCCCTGCATCTCCTCAGGCACCGGCACCCCCGCCAGCTCACAGAACGTCGGCGCAAAATCAGGATTGATCGCAATCCCCGTCTGCGTGCTCCCCGGCTTGATCACCCCAGGCCACCTCACCAGAAACGGCATCCGCAGCGACGGCTCATACATGAACCGCTTGTCGTACAACCCATGCTCCCCAAGGAAAAATCCCTGGTCACTGCTGTAAATCACCACCGTGTTCTCCTTCAACCCGCTCTGCTCCAGATAATCCAGCAGATGCCCCACGCTGTCATCCACACTCTGCACACACGCCAGATAATCCTGAAGATACCGCTGATACTTCCACTTCAGTAACTCATCCCCCGTCAGACTCCGCCCGTCCACCGTCACTTCCTCCGGACTCTCGTTCAACCACTGATTCCGCGCCGCCCCCTTCAACTCCGCAGGCGGCGTCAGCTTCAGATCCCTCCGCGTCAGGTCCCTCACAATCGTCTGCTCGTTCTCCCGCAACGCATCCGTCCGTCCCGCATAGTCATCCCGCAGACTCGCCGGCTCAGGCACTTTCCGCGTCTTCCACGACGCATACCTCGGATGCGGCTCCCACGGCCGATGCGGTGCCTTGTGCCCGCAAAACGCAAAAAACGGCTGATCCTTTGGCACCGACTTCATGAAATTGATCGTCAGATCCGTGATCACATCACTCACATACTGGCTCTCGTACTTCTTCTGCCCAGACGCCGTATACAGCACCGGATTGAAATAATCCCCCTGCCCCGGCAGAATCTCCCAGTAGTCAAACCCAGTCGGGTCACTCCCAAGGTGCCACTTCCCGATCATCCCCGTCCGATACCCTCCCTTCTGCAGCAGCTTCGGACCAGTCAACTGCCCGCCATTGAACCGATTGAACACCGGCGTCCCGTTCAAATGACTGTACTTCCCCGTCAGCACCGTCGCCCGACTCGGCGTGCAGATCGAATTCGTCGCAAAACAATTCTCAAACCGCATCCCCTCCTTCGCCAGCCGGTCCAGATGCGGGGTCTCGTTCACCTTCGACCCATACGCCCCAATCGCCTGCGCCGCATGGTCATCGGAAAAAATAAACAGAATGTTCGGCTGCTTCCCGTGAACAGGCAGCACCGCCGCCATCACCACGACCGCAGCACTGAGAATTTGTCGCATCATGAGAATTGCGGTACCACACCCAGCCCAATTCACGCCACCGTGTTTGCGTGGCAGCCCTCCGGCCTTGCTGCCCCTCCCCCATCCACCAATCATCCCCATCATGAACCCGGACTTCGCACCCCTCGCCACCCTCCTCCGCGAACGCCTCGCCGTCATCGCCGACCACTCATGGCGCGACCGCGACCCCGCCGCCCACCTCGAAAAACTCAAAGAAGTCTCCCTCGCCATCCTCGCCCTCTCCGATTCCCTCAAACCCCAGTTCCCCCCACGCCTCGCCCACTTCATCGACCGCGCCTCCTACGACAAAGCCCTCGCCTTCATCGAAGACCGCCCCATCGACGGCCCCCACTAATACAGCTCCGTCAGATACTGCTCCCGGAAGCCCCGCCCCTCGATCCTCACCCAGTACACCCCGCGCTTCCCGAGAATCGAACTGTCAGGCTCGAAGTTGATCGTGTTGTCGTACACAAACACATAATCCACCTTCACCTCCCGACCCTTCGGCTCCTGCGCAAACGGAATCGGATCCGTCGGCCGCGTCACTAGCTTCCAGATCCTCACCTTCGCATCCCCCGGAATCGGCCCCGTCATGTAAAACGACCACGCGTTCCCTTTCAGGTACTCCACCGGAAACAACCCGCGCCCCGGCCACGACCACGGTGCCCGCGCATTCCGCCCGCCGCTGTCCATGCACCACATCGCAGAAAACGTCCCCTCGCGCCCGAACCCCGCATTCTGCATCGGCGGATTCAGACACCACCGCCGGTGCCCCCGCCGCTCCCGATTGTTATCCCCGCCGTCACTGATGTACCCATCCACCGTCGCAGGCATGTCTCCATGCCCCATGCTCAGATTGCACTTGTCCGTGCTGTGCCCCAGCCCGTGACTGATCGTCCCCGCCGCCGCACAAGCCTTCGACGCATCCGCCGCCGCCTCATTCATGTGCGCCTGCGTCCCCACCTCACTGCTCACCCCAGCCAGAAACCGGTGCGCATTCAACCGGCAGATCGCCTCCCACACCTCCCGCTCCACCTTGTCAGGCTTCGGCCGCTGCAGAATCGTCCGCAATCCCGTCCGGATCTCCTCCTTCGTCCTCGGATACAACCGCCCGCGGTCAGGCTCACCAGCCGGCAATTCATCAGCCCCCGCACCCCCACCGCCAGCCGCCGCGCCCCCACCAGCCCGATTCCCCCCGCCTCCCGCCGCCGGCCGGTTCTTCTTCGCCAGCTCATCCAGATAAATCGTGTCCGCCGGCATCAGATCATCCCGGCTCACCGTCACCGTCTTCCCGTCATCCTTCCGCTTCAGCGTCACCTTGCCGCCACTCTCGCTGATGAACGACGCATGGAAATGCTTCCCTCCCACCGGCGTCCAGACACGCATCGGCTCCCCCGCCGCAAGCGGCAGCAGCAGCACAGCTCCAACTATCAGAAATCGGCTCAACGACATCATCGCTTCAAATGGGGGGGGAATGGACGCCGCATCTACCGCACCGCCACCTCCCGCGCAAGCCCATCCGTAACCACGGAAAACCTCACCCCTCCTCATCCATCACCCGCGCCGCCACCCCCGGATCCACCCGCCGCGCCCCGAACAACCGCAGCGCCGCACCAGCCGGTAGCCCCGCATCAAGAATCGCATGCGCCGCCTCCGCCACCGGATACTTCGTCCGCCGGAGCCGCAGCGTCGCCGTCCGCGTGTCCCACACCGCCCAATGCGCCCGCGCATCCCCCGTCCGCGGCTGCCCCACAGACCCCACCGTGATCGCCGCAGGCCGACTCGCCGGCGGAAACCGGTAAACCCCCTGCTCCACCGTCACAAACCCCTCCTCACCCCCGCAAAACGCATTCTCACGGTGGCTGTGCCCGAAAAATCCTATCCGCTTCCCCAGAATCTCCAGCGTCCCATCCGCTTCCTCGTAACTCAGCAGATACGGCCACTCCTTCAAATCCTCATGCAGCGCCGCATGCCCGAACACCAGTTGCCCCTCCACATGCGTCCGCGGCCGCCCCGCCAGCCACGCCAGATCCTCACCCACCACCCGCTCCCGCGCATGCCGGATCCCCGCATACACCTGATTCGTCCGCCCCGCCCGCGATGCCTCCATCGCCAGCATCTTCTCATCCGGAGCCGTCAGATAATGATCATGATTCCCCATCACCGTCGGCATCCCCGTCTCCCGGATCATCCGCACACACTCCGCAGGAAACGCCCCATACCCCACAATGTCCCCAAGACACACCGTCCGGTCCACCCCCTCCGCCTCAATCGCCCCCAACACCGCCCGCAGTGCAGGCAGGTTGCCGTGAATGTCCGTAATGATCGCAATGCGCATGGCAGAATAGCAGGGTTGGAGCAACGCGGCTCATGCCCCGCGCGACGCACACGCAGCCACAAACCTTCACCCTTACCCAACCTGTCAAGCCCCCCACCCGCACCCCCACCGAAAATCCCCTCAGCGCTCACCCTTCAACCACGCCACCACCCGCTCATCATCATCCCCAGCCGCCCACACCGCCCTCAGAAAATCCGCCCCGTGACACCCATTCCGCTCCCAGAACATCCGGTCACCACCGCACCCGTACATCACATCCGGATGCAATTCCCCCCGCAGCTTCGCCCGCGCCTTCGCTAGAATCCGCCGCAGCCACGGCATCCCCCCCAGCGAATCATCCTCACGCTCCGGCAGATCCTCCGGCCGCAACTCCCCAGTCGACGCCTTCCCTCCCTGCTTCACCAGAAAATAATCCCGCCTCACCGCAGCAATCAGCAGCGCCGTCGACGCCGCAGGCTCCCCTCCGTCCCCGCAATCCTCCACAAAATCAAAAAACTCCCGCGGCCGACACCCAATCGACGCCAGCCACCCCAGCTCATCCTCCGTGTAGTACTGCTTCCAGTCCCCGTCCCCACGCTGATACCGCGCCAGGCAACGCTCGAATAACCCTAAAGAGGAAAATGAATCACTGGCCGAAACGGCGCAAGTGACACAGATTGAGCGTCATGAGCACGCCGGAGGCCTCGATTTCGCCTCACCCTGCGGGTGAGCCAGAATCACCCCCCG
>JAIXVE010000041.1 GCA_027483175.1 Verrucomicrobiaceae bacterium
TCACCATCCCACGCTTCTTCGGCACCACCGTCAGCACAAAAGACGCCTCCACCCACAACCCCGCCGCATCCGTGCTCCGGATCCGGATCCGCTGCGGCACCCCCGTCAGCCCCGCAAACACCGCGTTCGCCCTCAATTGATGCCCGACGATCGCAAAATTCCCGTTCTCCTCGCTCCCCGCACCACTCACCAGACTGAAACTGCGCGCCTCACCCTCGTTAGGATCCGCACTGGAAATCATCGACAGAAAATCCCCCGGCACCGTCTCCGGCCGGATCGTCAGATCATCCACCGCCACCCCCGTCGGCGCCAGCGGCGGCGTGGTCACAAACAACCGCACCGTCGCCACACCCGATTCATACTTCCCGTCACTCACCTTGAACGTGAACTGATCATTCCCATACAACCCCGCCGTCGACGTGTACGTCCGCGCCGCCCCCGTCCCGCCACTCAGCACGCCGCGCGCCGGAGGTGTCACCACCACATAACTCAGGCTACCCCCGTTAGGGTCACTCCCGCCCAGCGTGATCGCCAGCTGCCCTCCCGGCCCCGTGCTCAATCCCGCCTGGCTCGCCGCCGTCGGTATCCCCGGATCCCCATTCAGACTCACCGTCGCATTGTTCGTCACGCCATTCCCCCCAGTCTCAATCGCCCGGAAGGTCCACACCACCGGCTGCACCGTCCCTCCCAGATCCGGCACCGTCGTCTCCACCGACCCCGTCGCCGCACTCCCACTCGCCACCACCACCGCCCCGGCCCGAATCTCATAACTGAACGTCCCCGTCACATTCGCCGTGTTCACCGCCCAGCTCAACGTCACCGTCTCACCCTCGTACGCACTCGCCCGATTCACCGTGAAGGAAGTAATCAGCGGCCCCGCCAGCGGCGACGCCCCGCTCGCCAGCGACTGCACCTCCGTCGCCGTCAGCGCATGATTGTACAACGCCACATCATCAATCGCCCCGCTGAAAAACTCTCCCCCGTTCGTCGACCCGATCCGGAAATTCGCCGCCGTCGCCCCGTTCGCCCCAGGCGTGTCCTGCGCCACCTGCACCCCATTCAGAAAAATCCGCCGCGTCGTCCCGTCCCACGTCGTCGCCACATGATGCCAGCTCCCATTATTCAGCGTCGTCGTCAGCCCCGTCGCATCAAGATCCGCACCCCACCAGTAATGCCGGAACCCATTCCCACTGTCAAACAACCGCAGCGCATTCACCTGCCGCGTCGCCCCGTAATTCCCCCAGCCCACAATCCCGCGCGCACCTAACAACGTCGGCCTGATCCACGCCGACTGCGTGTACGCACTGTTTCCCGTCGGTAGATTGTTCACCGTCCCTGACAGAAACTGCGAGGTCCCGTTCAGCGTCACCGCTCCACCGAACCTCCCCGACGCCGTGTACGCCGCGCCCCCGTTCGCCGTCAGCACCGTCCCCCCAGCCGCATCATTCCCCAGCGACGCCGTATCGTTGAACGGCCAGTAAGCCACAAGGCCGGCTCTCACCGACACAGACATCAGCATCAGGGCCGCGAGGCCTCCAAAAAACGGGCGCAATTGCATGGCAAATCAGGGGAAAGTTGAAAACCGACAACCAACTCTCTACCCGCTTCCCACCCCCCGTGGCAATCTCATTCGCCCGGCTTCACGGTCCCCCCAACGGACTCGCGGCATTGCTCCCCGCTCCCTTTCCCGCCACACACAACCCATGCGCCGCCGCCCCATCGTCTCCTTTCTCTTCCTCCTAACATCCATTCGGCTCTCCCACGCCGCCGACCCCGCACCTCCCGCCACGCGCCCCGCCGACCTCTACTTCATGGCCGGTCAGTCCAACATGCAGGGCTCCGGCACCGTCGCCGATCTCCCCGATCCCCAGCGCCAACCCGTCCCCAACGCCTCATTCTGGAACGGCTCCACCTTCGAACCACTCACCCCCGGCCGCACCCGCTCCCCCGGCCACACCCAGTTCGGCCCCGAAATCAGCTTCGCCTCCACCATCACCGCCGCCTCCCCCAATCGCGACGTCCTCATCGTCAAGTTCGCCCTCAGCGGCCAACCTCTCCACGCCGGCTGGGACGGCACCACGTGGCTCGATCTGCCACCAGCCCCCAACCGCAAAACCTTCTACCCAGGCACTTCACCCACCGACCCCAATACCGGCCTCCACTACCTCGCCATGCGCCGCACCTTCCTCGCCGCACTCAACCACCTCCGCCACCAGAACACCCCCTTCACCATCCGCGGCTTCCTCTGGATGCAGGGCGAGCAGGACGCAAAACACCCCACTTCCGCCACCAATTATGCCGCCTCTCTCCGGCTCCTCAAACACCGACTCGAACAAGACACCAACCAGAACACCCCCATCCCCCTCGTCTTCGGCCAGGTCCTCCCCCACGACCCTCCCCTCCCGCGCTTCACCCACCGCTCCGAAATCCGCACCAGCCAGGCCCACGCCGACGCCACCTCCGGCCACCCCGACGCCATCCCCGGCACCCGCATGGTCCCCACCGACAACTTCCCCCTCCTCCCCGACACCGTCCACTACAACACCACCGGCCAACTCCAACTCGGCCGCACCATGGCCACCGCCATCCTCAAACTCCAACCCCCACCATAACCTCTCCTCTCCCGCACCACCCGAGTCCCCAGTCCCCCTGCCTTCTCCCCAAACCCAGCCCCCTCACTCCCACCACGCACTGCCCCGCTTGGACGACCTATCAATATTCAATGGTTCATCGAGCCAAACAAGCCCAGTCCCGCAGGGATTACCCATCAACAGCCAGGAGTTCCGCGAGCTAAACAAGCCCTGCCCCGTAGGGACGACCTATCAATTTTAGACGATTGTTCCGCGAGCCAGTCAAACCACTTCACCCGGGGACAAACTACCAATAGCCGCGGGTTACGCGAGCCTCTCAAGCCCCGTCCCGTAGGGACGACCGGTCAATAACCGGGGGTACCGCGAGCCTCTCGCGGCACCCCCGGTTCCCAACACAATAACACAGAACCCCGTAGGGGTTCCCCCCTCTCCCAACGAGCCCCTCACAACCTTTGGACATCGGAGTTACCTTCCGGGTCATGAACTCCGTTTAAACACTGCCCATGCGCCAAACACGACCGCCATTAAACCCGCCATCCACGACCAGATAGACAGCTCCTTGGATGCAGGGTTCGCGACTGAATCCCTCCCCGCTTGGGATCCAACCGCATTAGCTTCGACATCCGTTATGGAGGAGAAACTTGAAGCGTCGGTTTTAAGAGGAGGGCGCTCACCATTTCGCCGTTGTTCGGATACGGCTTCGGGTGATTCTCCAGTATCCAAATCTAAGGCACGCATTTTGTCGAGCGTGCTATCCGGCCCCCATTTTCTCGGAGGCATCATGGACTCGTTTGCGTATTCTGGAGGCGGCTTGATCGGTTCCAAGTGCACAGTGCCTCGATCCTTTGATGACATTAATTTTTCCCAGCCAATCCCGAAGACTATTCGAAATGGCAAATTGGGGTTTTTGTTGTTTTGCAATCCGATACCATAGTCAACTTTTTTCCCGTCAATCCAGGATCCGTGGAATCCATCTGGAGCCTTTCCAAAGTCCGGGTCCTCGTACCCAATGTGGTTCTCTTTAACAATTCTGAAAAACTCATCAATCTCCTTCTCGGTCTTTCCTATTCTAGGGAACCAAGGCAATATCAGAGCACGCGCACTGCCAAACGACTGTGGTGGTGATGTCATGACAATCCCCTTGAGGCGTCCATCCGGGAGGCAGTAAATATCCGCAATTTCCACGGGAAACTCCGGCAACAGGACGCCTTCATGCGTTTGCACAGTCACTCTGGCGTGTTTGAAACTCAAAAAACTCGTCTCGGAACCAGGCGACAACCACGGCCTTAGTCCCGCATGGGTGCAGGACAAAATAGTCAGTTGAGGGCTGGCGACCATTTCGGTGGCTTGGCGCGTTGGGCTTTGAGAATTGGGAGGCGGGCCTTCCACACATCCGAGAACGTTGGCCCCAGGACGA
>JAIXVE010000231.1 GCA_027483175.1 Verrucomicrobiaceae bacterium
ACCCGCAGTTCGACCAGTCCGACGCGGGTGGCGAGGTGTTTGGGTTTGAACCCGTTGGCGTGGCCGAGCCGTTGCTCGCAGCGCTCGTAAGGCTGGGCTTGAAGGGCGGCAGAACGCTCATGGCTCATGGCTTCATTGAGCAGGAGGCGGAAGCCTTCGGCGAGGCTGGTCGAGCCCTGAGTGGTGAGTAGTTGCAAAACGGTGTGAAGAAGGTCAGGTTGGGAGGGGTGGGTCATGGGTGTGTCTGGGTTTTTGTTTGCTAGACCTCAACACAGACCCCTGTGGCCCGCTCCGCCACCGCACACTGCGCCCCCCTTCGGGGGCTGCGGCGTTCGGCATCGCTACGCTCGCCTCACGCCGCAGCCCCCGAAGGAGCTTGCCGCCCAAGGCTAAAGCCTTTTACAGAACAGACATTACACCCCCCAAAACGTCCGTCCAATCATCCTCCCACCCGGTCCCGCCACGGCTGTCCCTCAATCCGCATGCCCTTGACAATGCCGCAGAAACGTCGGCCCATTGTTGACCGCACTTCAGAATCCGATCACAGAAATCGACTCCGGTTCTGCTGTATGATGCCGCATCATTTCATTCCCCCACACCAGCAGCAGCCCCGCCACCTCGCGTCCAGTACATGGCGGCCAGCTACCCCGTATTGCAAAAACACATCCCAGTGCACACCAACCTCCCCAGCCCCCGCCCGCACACACAGTTCCCCCCCCCGCACCGCCTTCCGCCCCCTCTACACCCCATCTCCTCTACCGCATTCGGCATCACCGTCCACCCGAAATCATCCTTCAAAAGCCGCAACGAACGCTCCGCCTTCGCGTCACCCCCTCCCAGACCGGACGGCCAGCTAAACAGAAAAACGCCAGGCTTGCGGAAGGGGTTGTTCATTCATCTTGGTAAGTATCCTGCTGGGAAACATAATCGAAGGCGTCTTCGGGACTGATGAGGCCGAAATGTTCAGCAGCGGTTACGCGACTCGATGATGTGTAGCGTCCTCCGAGCCCTGCAGCGTCGAGTTCCCCTACATCCCGGAGGTGAAGTTCGCACGCCTGACATTTTAGTTCTCGTGGGATCATCGGCTGCCGAATCGTGACTTCCCCCTCGTTAAGCGAGACCGATTCCTTGCCATACGCTTCCCCGGAAATACTTGCCTTGCTACCGCAGGCCGGGCAGGTGCTTTCGCGGCAGCCGCGCCATCCAAGCTCGCGCGCCGACCGTTCTGCTGTTGCAACCGCCGCAACCTTCTCCTCCGCGGATTTCTCCGCAAAGACGTTCTTGTGAGAGGCTATTCGGCCCATCACCCGGCTCTTTGTTTGTTCCCCGGCGGCCTGAATCATCTCCTCGGCTCTCTGCGCTTCTTCATCACCATAGTAGTCCGATAGTGATCGGTTCTGTGCCTTGCAGAGGGCATCACAAAGGCGGTGAAATCCGACCAGCCATTTATCAGTAGGATAATCCTCGAAGGCGGCCGCCCCTGAGTGCAGTTCTTCATTCCGCTTGTTCACTAGAGCTACGCCCAGCGTAACGTCCGCGTCGGAAATCCCCTCAAAGAGTTTCTTCGCGATCTGCAACGCACTCGTCACTCCGATGGAACGGGGATTCCGACTGGGGAGCCGCCCGAGGGCGTGCAGCAAATTCGAATGTTCTTTGTCGGGTTCGGCCAAAAGCGCTGGACTGACCGAGGCGAGCGACGACCGAGCCAGCA
The DNA here is from genome assembly GCA_027483175.1 of Verrucomicrobiaceae bacterium. Classification (GTDB taxonomy): domain Bacteria; phylum Verrucomicrobiota; class Verrucomicrobiia; order Verrucomicrobiales; family V1-33; genus V1-33. The sequence continues at coordinate 1,712 of JAIXVE010000231.1, forward strand.
GCTCTAGGCTTAGCGCAGCCCACAGCCCAAACTGTTCGTCGTCGTCCTGCTGGGCAAAAGCCCGTTCGATAAAAAGACAGGCCTTTGCCCACAATGATTCCGAGTCCCATGCCATAGTTGTTTATGTTAAGTGAATTCGCTCCAGCAGCCTCAATCCTTCATTTTCAACTGGGCCAGAGCGGGCGTGCAGCATCCGCCAGTTGTCCAGAATCAGGACCATCCCTGCCGACCACGCAATTTCAATCCCCTTGAACTGTTGCGTCCGAGTCGACAATTCGCACGAAATCGCACGAGCCGCAGCATTTGCAGGCTTCATACAGCCGAAGTCCAGCCTCATCAGCCCGCCGGCCTTGCTGGCGTCCCTGAGGTTTGCATAAAAGGCTCCCATTCCCCCATTAACAATCCAGCAACTCCGTTCGATCAGCCGGTGGTCCAGGCCGTTCAGAAGAGTTCTTGCATCAAGAACCCGCGTCGTTCGGCGCAAATCACCCTCTACCGCCCGGAGGGTCAAAACCCGGCAAGGCAGGGGCCAGAAAGCGGTATCCGTGTGGAACGGGAAGGCACTCTGGCCATGGAGGGCGCTCAGGCTCTTCGGTCGGGCCTCCTCGTGACTTTTGACGGTGAGCCGCGTGAGCATCGCACCAGAACGATCGCAAACTGGATTGCCAAAATGTGACGCAAGAACCATATGCTCGTCCGTACTGTCAACCCCGTTGACCACGGCAAATCCATCCGTCTCAAGCTGTCTGGAGAGCTTGGCGATGAGTTCAGGCTGATTTGAGTATTCAGAGTGCATCCTGAGTGGAACGGGAGAAGTCACATTTGCAGTGACTCACTGTCGTCGTGTGTCAGTCACCACTACGAAATCGCGTCCGGAATTATAGGCAAGTGCGTAGATCGCGACTGGATCACCGGCCTGCAAAGTGGTAGTCCCGCCTACTTCCCTTGCGATCACCGCAGAGCCATTCAAACGTCTGGAGAAACATAAGGCCGGGGCGGAATCCCGCAAGGCGGGGCTAGAGCTTGCGGACCTCACGCCACCAAAGGCAGGCTCCGACATCACAGGTGCGCCTCCACCTTTTCAAACAGCAGGCCCGCCTCTGCTCAATACAGCATCACCCCAATTACCCTAGAGAGGTCTGTCTCATTGTGGCCCCGGTTCGGCTGCTTCCACGGTGCCGGGCACCCGCTTCCCCAAGACGTCTGTCCAGTTCCCCTCCCGTCCGCCCTCTCTCCACCCCGCCCCAACTTCCGTAGCCACAGACGCCCGTCCCTTTCCCCACTCCCGAAGAGAGGCCTGTCTAATTGTCGGCCCCCGCTCTCAGCCAATCCCCCTACCCCGCCACCCCCGCCTCGAGGTCTGTCTCATAATCGCACTGCCGTAGAGCGGCCTGTCTCATTATCGAGCATTGTCCCCTCCCACTTCCCCCCACGACCCCATCCATCGCCTCCATCAATACCCCATCGCAAAAACCAATGTCGCCCTCGCGCCCCCACTCTGTCATAGTGCCCCCATGAAAATCCCCGAAGGCCCCGGGACCGCAGAGATGTCTGTCTCATCTTCGGACACCCGTGCCCCAACCGGACACCGCATACCAGCCTAGTGTAGTCCGACTTACAGATGGTGTCTTATGGACGAGGGATCTTTTTCCGAGTCCAAGGCGCGAGGAGGGCGCGAATCAACATTCAGAACCGACAAGCAACACAGGAATCGGGAAAAAGACCCGTCCCCCTCCCTCCGCAGAGTGACTGAATCCTCCTTCCTTCCGACAAAATCAGAAGATACCATCTGTAAGGCGGGCTCCACTAGAACACCGCTCCGGGCACGCCGCCCATCAACCCGCATCCAGCAATGCCCCAATCGGCCGTCCACCATCAGTGATCGGCACGGGGCGTGCACCATCGAGCAATTCGGCGTGAGGATCAATGCCAAGCGCCGTGTGAATGGTAGCGTGAAAATCGGGAATGCTCACCGGATTTTCCTCACAAGTTTTGCTGAGCGCATCGGTCACGCCATACGCCCCGCAGTGACGCAACCCGCCACCGGCGAGCACCAGAGTGAAGGCCGAGCCCTGATGCCCGCGGCCGCCGCCACTGTCGAAAGCCGCCGGCCTGCCGAACTCGGTGGCAATGACGATGAGCGTCTTCTCCAGCAGGCGCTGGCCCCTAAGATCTTCGATGAGGGCGGAGAAAGCAGTATCAAGTTCGCGGATCAGCAGGTGCTGCTGCCGCTGTCCCGCATTGTGCGTGTCCCAGCCAGTACCATTCACGAAATTCAGATTGTGCGAAACCTCGACAAAGCGGACCCCGGCCTGAACCAGACGTCGGGCAAGCAGGCAGCGCTGGCCAAACTCACCACCGTAACGCTGCCGCACGCTGCCAGGCTCGGATTTGAGATCAAAGTGCCCCATGAACTCAGGACCGGCTAGTCTCAAAGCCTCCGCCTGAGCCTCCCGATAGTCAGCCGGAACGGAACCCGCCGGGAATCGCTGCTGCAGGGGCTCGACCAATGCAAGTCGCTCAGCGGCCCGCCGATCATCCACATCCGCAGGCCTCGTGAACCCGGCCGGCCCAGTACTCGTGTCTGTCAGGTAGATGAAGCCGCTCTGCGCACCCAGAAATCCCGGGCCTCGACTCACGTTTGGATAGCCGATGAGCATGTAGGGCGGCACCCTGTCATTCGCCGCACTGCGCTGGTGAGCCACAATGCTCCCAATGCTAGGATAGACCGTGCTCCCACTGATCATGCGCCCGGTATGCACAAGGTTCGTGGCAAAAGCGTGCTCATCCACCACACGATGATTCACGGTGCGCACGGCCGTCACATGCTCCATGAGCCGCGCCGTCTGGCTGAGGTGTTCCGTCACCCGCACCCCCGGCACACTCGTCTCAATGGCCTTGTAGTAACTGCCGGGTCGCGAGGGCTTGGCACTGGCATCGCCTGGCGCCTTCGGATCAAAGGTATCCACCTGAGCCATCCCGCCACCGAGCCAGAGGAAGATGCAGTGCTCGGCCTTGCCCTTCGGAACAATCGCAGAAACAGGCGCGGCATGGGCCGAACGGGCGGCCATGGCAGAACCCGCGGCAAACTGGAGAAAGTGACGGCGATTCATGGGCGATAGAGCATTTCAGGAGCATTGATAAGCGCCCAGATGACATCCTCGCAGCGGAGTCGCCATGCCGTCGTGAGGCGGCTAGTAGGAGGATCACCCCGTCGGGCCTCGGCCGCGATCTGCTCCTTGGCAGTGCTCGCTTCCGGCAGAAGATGATTCGTCCACGTGACGAAGCACCGCACCTCATGCCGCGGAACGGGCGGCGCAGCATCCGGGACATGACGGCTCTCAAAGTCAGGCCTCAGGTATCCACCGTACCGGGCAAGTTCCTCAGCGTTAGGAGCGCGGCAGATCAGCCGGGCAAACAGCGCCGTGACAAGACCCTCGGGCGACTCGGCTTCGATCGCCAGTCGAGTCAGCGGATGATCATCACTGAGACGGGTGAGCCACGTACTGAAGGTCCCGTGGGCCAGTATCGCGGGCTGGAGGGCGTTAGGCGCAACATCGCGGATCGAGGCCGGATCCTGCCGTGCCCCCCGCCACCCGAGGGCTTCCAGCACATCGCTGACCGCCTGCAGCCGCGGGAGCGTCAGACTGGGCCGGTCGCGTTCGTTCGACAGCGACGCCAGCATCCACGCCCGCCGCGGAACACCAAGATCCACCGCATTGTCCACCTCCCGGCGGCCATTGAGATCAAGACACAGCGGCTCAAGGCGCAGATCCTTACCCGTGCCATATGTCAGGGCATCCACCACGGTCTCCGCGGGCAGTCGTCTCGGCTCCGGTGCCGCATAGAGAGGATCCGGAGCCCGCAGCGAGGCGTCCACACTTCGCTGATAGGCAGCGGATGTCAGGATCAGACGGACGATGGGCTTCATCTGATAGCCCCCACGAACCAGTTCCCGGGCCAGCCATTGCAGCAGTTCCGGATGCGTCGCCCGTCCCTTCTCCCAGTCATCCATCGGCTCCACTAGCCCGCGGCCCATGAACCGCGCCCAGATCCGGTTCACCATCACTCGGCCGAATCGCTCGTTCCGTGGCGCAGTAAGCCACGCAGCAAGGTCCAATCGGCTATTCGCAGACCCCGCTGGCGCCTCCAACAGCTCCGCAAACGGCCACGCCGGAACCACTCGGATGCCCGGCTTCAGCGTGACCTCGATAAGGGCCTTGCGTCCCCCTGCATGGAGCTTCTCAGGGTCCACACTGCTCGTCGTCGGCACATCCAGCGGATGACCCGCAAGCATGGCCCCTAGCTGGAACAGCTGCTCCTGCCTCGCACTTCCGGCAGGGGAATCATGGCAGCGCGCACACTTCATTTCCACGCCGAGAAAAGCGGCGCTCACGATGCTGCCCTTCGCGGCATAAGGCGCATCGTTCTGCGAAGCCATCCCGAACCCGGCCGGCCCACCCGCAATCACACTGCCCTCCTGCTCGATCAACTGCGTCACCATCCGGTCCAGTGGCAGATCGTCACTGATGGCCTCATGCAGCCACCATCGGAATGGTCCACTGTTGTTGAGCGTGGGGTTCAGAATATTCGGGTTCTCCGCCAGCAGATCCTGCCAGAACGGCATCCACGCATCGGCCCATCGCGGATCCGCCAGCAGGCGATCAATCACCCGCTCGCGCTTTCCGCCGTCAGCATCCGCAAGAAATGACTGCTGTTCCTCCACTGTCGGCGGTAGCCCGATCACATCCAGAAACACCCGTCGGAGAAACGCCGCATCATCCGCCACCGCCGTGAAACCCCGCCGCACCACTGACATCTCCGGCCAGACGGCACCCTCGTCGATCCATCGGCTCAGCAGTGCCGTCTCCTCCGCGGATAGACGCTCGCCCTTCGGCGGCATCACTTCGTCGCCATCATGGCTGGTAATGCGACGGATCATCTCGCTCTCCGCTCCTTTCCCCGGAATCAGCGCCGGGCCGCTGTCACCACCCTCACGCGCAAGCGCAGCCGCATCCAGCCGCAATCCACCCTTGGCCTTGGGCCCACGATGACACTCCACGCAGCGAGCCTCCAGCAGCGGCTCCACTTCCTTGATGAAGTCCACCGTCCCACCGTCTGCCAGCCTTTGCTCGCGCAGCACTTCGTTGAATCGCTTCGCAATGAAATGATCCACCGGATTGTTCGCCGGAAACCCACGCTCAAGCGGCGGCACCGGCACGTCGTCCGTAGTCGCTAACCAATTCAGCGCGTTCTCACGACGTCCCCGCCAGCTGGCCTCACTCCCGGCCCGCAGAGCCGCCCGCGCCACGGCATCCAACCCACGGATCGCCGCATGGGTGATCGACTGATACTTCGCCCAGTCAGCATCCGTGTAAGCCATCCCCTTGCCCTGCGGAGACAGCACATGCCACGCCGTCTCTCCCGCCGCCTGGACCGCCACCACCGTTTCGCCCAGCTCGACCCGGCGCGGATTCTTCCCCTCCCGCCCACCCACGAACGCCTCCAGCCGCACCTTGACCGGCGGGCTCTGAATCTCACACTCCCCGATGCGCTCATACTCGCCACCCGGCGCAAATCGATAGCCAATCCCAAGATCGAGAGCGTCCTTCCGCTCCGTGTCATGCTGCGAGCCATCGCCGCCATTCTTCGGAGGAAACGGCGTCTCCACCACCAACCGCTCATTGATCCACAACCTGGCCGCACTGCGGGACCTCAGCAGCACTCGATACTTCCCCGCCGGAAGGGCCGACACTCCACTCAGACGCAATAGCGTCGGACTGGGCCGATCCCCCCGGACTCCATCACCGACATATTTCTGCGGCAGCAGATCGCAGGCAAAGCAAGGCAGGGAAAAACTCCCCGCCGCCGCCAGAGGCGTCTCCGCCCAGGCATCGCGCCCCGCCAGCCCTTCCTCACAAATCTCCGCAAGCACCACGTCGCCATCACTCGCCTCACCAGGGCAAGGAACCAGCAGGACGACAAATGCGAGAAATCTGATGCGGCTGAACATATTCCAAATCTATCGGTGTCTGCGGGAAACTGCCATTATCCACGTGGACGAGGGATGCGACCCTCACCCCGCAATACGCTTAAACGGCTCCCCTTCATTAAGGGTGGGTCGTTCCGGGCGGCCTTTGTAGTTGTAAACAAGTCCCATGTTATCAAGACCGAGCAACCAGAGGATCGTGGCGTGAAGATCGTGAACGTGGAGGCGGTCTTCGACGGCATGAAGGCCTAGTTCATCAGTGCTGCCGATGGTTTGCCCCCCTCGGACGCCGCCACCCGCAAACCACATCGTGAAGCCCGTCGGATTGTGATCGCGGCCATCTCCCTTCTCACTCATCGGAGTCCGGCCGAACTCACCGCCCCACACCACCAGCGTGTCATCCAGCATGCCCCGCGCTTTGAGATCCCTCAGCAGTCCGGCCACAGGTTGGTCCATGCTGGCGCAGAGCGAACTGTGATTCTTCTCCATCGAGGTGTGTGAATCCCACTTGCTCCCGGCACCATGGTAGATCTGCACAAAGCGGACGCCCCGTTCCACCATGCGGCGGGAAAGCAGACACAGTCGTCCCATCTCCGCCGTCTCCGGCCTGTCCATCCCGTACAGCCGCCGTGTGGCATCGCTCTCGCGGCTGAGATCCACCGCATCCGGTGCCTCGGCCTGCATCCGACTCGCAAGTTCGTAACTCATCAGCCGCGCGCTCAACTCGGTCTGATCCGGGAATCGTTCGGCGTAATCGCGATTAAGCTGACCGATGAAATCAAGGCGGTTCCGCTGCTGCGCCTCCGTGTGCGATGGCGGCGTGTTGAGATTCGGAATCGGTTCACTGCCACCCTGAAGTCGGATCCCCTGATGCACCGCAGGCATGAAACCCGCGCTCCAGTTCCGCGGGCCATTCACCACACTGCTCTGACTGTCCTGCAGCACGACAAACGCCGGAAGATCGGTGTTCTCAGTACCCAGTCCATAACTGACCCAAGAGCCCAGCGACGGACGCCCGCCAAGGATGCTGCCGCTGTTCATCTGGCACACGCCCGCACTGTGATTGATGCCATCGGACCAGCAGGAACGCACGACGGCAAGATCATCCGCACACCCGGCAATGTGCGGCAGCCAGTCACTGACCCACAACCCGCTCTCGCCATGCTGCTTCCATGTCCGCTGGCTCGCAAGCAGCGGAGACTTCGCCTCCCCCATCGCTGTGATGACTTTTCCAAAACTCTCCGGCAGCGGCTCGCCTGCGAGTTTGTTAAGCAGCGGCTTGGGATCAAAAAGATCAAGGTGTGAAGGCCCACCCTCCATGAATAGAAAAATGACGTTCCTCGCCCGCGGCCGCACATGGGACCTCCGCGGAGCAAGCGGTGAATCCTGCATCTCCGCCGCCCTCGATTCCCCAGCCAGCAGGCTCTGCAGCGCAATCGCCCCAAGCCCCAATCCCGAGCGGAAAAGGAAATCCCGGCGGCTCACATCGGGCTCGATTCGGTGGCAGCGTGAGTCAGTCATAGCATTACTCCACATACAGGAATTCACTGGCATTCAGCAGCGCCTGACAGAAATCAGCGAACGCAGCCTCCTCCGGTGTCAGGCGGGTGCTTTGTTCTTCGGCATCGGATGCCGGGCGCGTGAGCTTCCGTCCATATTGACTGCTGTCGGCAAAGACGTCCGGCTTGGCTTCGAACTTCCAGTAGCCTATCGTGCTGTCCGCAATGCCCTCACGCGTGTGCAGCAGTTCCCCAGCACTCAGGGCTTTCGCCGAAAGCCGCACATCATCAAGCACTCCGTCGAATGGCGATGGCGACGCTCCCGACCGGGCCCCGAGGGTCAGCAGAACATCATTCGTCCAGCCACCCGCAATCGGATGCTCGACAACGGCCGTCAGCAGGGGTTCATCATCATTGGATAGGTCTTTCACGGCGAACTCCACTTTGCCGGCCGCCACTGCGGTCGCAGGAGTCACGGCCGCAGCCACGAAGTACGGCTTGTTGACCTGCACACTCAGATCAGAAAACACAGGATGCTCCTTCAGCATGCCGCTCCGGTCCGTGCCACTCAATTGCATCGCAACTGTCAGCGGCTTGCGGCGCGATCCCTGCCCGGTAATTCCCAGATTCCAGCCCGGCTTCGCTCTGTTGCCGTCCCATTTGGCCGTGATAATCCGCATGGTCCCATCCGCCGCGACCGAACGCGGCACCACAAAGGCCTCGACGGTGAAGGCCCCATCCATCGGCATCGTCCTGCTCGCCTCCACAGAAAAACTCCGCTGCGCACCCGCAGGGTCGATCAGCGCAGCCTGCCCGTCGCGATATGGCACCTTATCCGGCAGAAACGACGCCTGCCCGGAACTTAGCCTTCTCTCATCAGTCAGGGAAATCTGCCGGGTAATGAAATCGTCAGCCTGACGTTGCTCATCAACTCCCGGAGTCCGGCCCATCGTCAGCTCGTACGCCCTCTTAATCTGACCAGCAACGCCGTCTGCCTCACCACGCACCCGCCGGGCAAACGCGATGCCGCGGGACCGCATGAAGGCACTGTTCGCCAGCAGCAGCGACTGCACGGGCGTCGTCGTGCTGTCCCGCGAGGACGCACTGGTGAACCAGAGCGGCGCATCAAAGACATCGGCCAGTGCATCACGCGTGTTCCGCATGAAGCGGCAGTAAATCGTCCGCACCGGAACATCCGTGGTCCGCCCCGGCCCGCCCCCGTCGCTCCGCAGTTCGCCACTGACCGCAAACATCGCATCCCGTATCTGCTCCGCATCAAGGCGACGTGGAGTCCACCGCCAGAGCAGGCGATTCTCAGGGTCCCTCAGTTTACCAACCCCAGACTCCGGATGCTCACTGCTGCGGCGATAGACCGCCGAGGTCACAATCACCCGGTGCAGCTTCTTCAAAGACCAGCCATCCTCCATGAACCGATGAGCCAGCCAATCCAGCAGCTCCGGATGAGACGGTGCCTCGCCGAGGCGCCCGAAATCACTGGCATTCGCCGCAAGGCCTCGCCCGAAGTGCTGCTGCCACACCCGGTTCACCAGAACCCTGGCGGTTAGCGGATTGCTCTTCTCTGTCAGCCACCGGGCAAGGGCCGAGCGGCGTCCAGTGCTCGAGGGCAGGGGATCCACCGAAAGTGGTTTGGGATCCAGCAAGGTCAGCACGCCAGGCTCGATCTCCCCGGCGTTCAGCTTCCTCGGAATCATCACCGGCGGTGCCACCGGCCCCACATCCGTCGCAGCAAACGCCACCGGCAGCGGCACCGGCTTGCCCTTCTCCAACGCGGCCAGCTCCCGCCGCAATCCAAGAATGCGCTCCTTGTCCTCTCCTTTCAGCGTCCGGTCCAGACGCTCCCAGTCATAAATCACCTGCCGCCACGCCAGCGCCGCTAACTGCGACTCCAGCGGCAGACGCTCCGCCGCAGGCTTGCGGATCATCGCCTGAATATCGTCAGGAAATCGACCCACCGCCTCCCTCTCCGCAGCATCCAGATAGGGCTGCTCCATCGCAAGCAGCCGGGTCCGCACCGCCGCCGTCTCCGCCTCCCATGCCCTCACCCTCTCAGCATGCTCCCCTTTTTCCGCCGCAGTTGCCGCAGGAACCTCGCAAGGCTGCACCGCGGCAAACACCGCCCGCAGCCGGTAGTAATCCCGCTGCAGAATCGGATCAAACTTATGGTCGTGGCACCGCGCACATTGCAGGCCAAGCCCGAAGAAGACATCCCCCGTGGTATCCGTCAGATCATTGAGAATCGTGTCCCACTGGCCACGGACGTCCCGCGCATTCCACTCGTAAATCCCGTGACGCAGATAACCCGTGGCAATCAGGGCATCAGGGTCGTCAGGAAACAGTTCATCGCCCGCCAGCTGCTCCTCAATGAATCGATCATACCGCTTATCCGCGTTGAGCGAGCGAATCACATAATCACGGTACCTCCAGGCATGCGGCCGGTAGTCGTCGGCACGATAGCCGTCGCCATCCGCATAACGCACGAGATCAAGCCACCAGCGGGCCATCCGTTCACCATAGGCCGGCGATTGCAGCAGACGATCCACCAGTCGCTCATACGCTCCCGGAGAAGTGTCGCCAGCAAACTCCGCCACTTCCCGCGGACTCGGCGGCAGTCCCGTGAGATCAAAGGTGACACGCCGCACCAGCACCGCCGCGGCTGCCTCGGGTGCCGCCTTCAGCCCAACCGCATCCAGCTTCGCCTCAATGAAACCGTCCACGCTCTGCGCGCCCCCGGCAGCCACCCTGATCGGCTGAAACGCCCACCACTCCCGATCCGCCTCCGTGATCAATCCGGGTCGCCGCTTGTCGCTCTCCACCGCAGTCTCGGTCGCCCCACCCCCGGGCCACTCCGCCCCAGCCTCAATCCATTCACTCAGAATCGCCACCTCGGCCTCACTCAATCGCTCGCCCTTCGGCGGCATCGCCGTCTTCGGATCAACGCCCCTGACAGCATGCATCAGCAGGCTGTTCTCCGCATCGCCAGGCCTCAGCACCGGCCCACTGACCCCTCCCGCCCCAACCGCCGCCGCCGAATCCAGCATCAGCCCTCCACGGCTCTTGTTCGCCTCATGACTGTGACATCGGAAACAATTCGCCTCAAGGATCGCCACCGCTTTACCCGACAACGCCCCATCGTTCCCAGCACCAAAGCCGGGCCCGCACACACACAGGCTGAACCACAGAATGCGCCGAATCATCAACCGACTATGGCGAAAAGCAGCTGAGAACGCTACTGTCCGAATGGATGATGGCGAGAAATCATCCACCGCGCCAGACTGCCAGCATCATCAGTCCCACCCGCCACTTCCTCCTCCCACTCATTCACACCCTGCTTGTCCTCGCACCGGTGGCGCGAGCCCTTGCCGAGACCGCCGCCGAGTTGCGAGCCCTGCCCTTCGCAGAAGCCACTGCGGGCAAAGCCGTAACAATCTCAGGAACGGTCACCTACCTGCGGGACATCCCCAGCGATTTCAATTTCAGCGTTCAGGATGCGACCGGCGGAATCATGGTCTACCCGGAAACCAGGACGCCTCTCGAACCCGGCCAGCAGGTCACCGTCACGGGCTTCACCGCCATCTCAGTGCATGGCTTGCGGCTCACACGGGCCACCGTGCTGAAATCAGTACCCGGCACACTTCCCGAACCCATCCCAGCGACCATGGCCGCCGTGCGCGACGGCCAGCATGAAGGACAATTCGTCACCGTCGAGGGCCTCGTGCGCTCCGTCCGACTCGAATCACCAGAGGTGCAGCCTCAACGGCTGGCACTCGATTTCGGCCCGCGCTCCCACAGGCTCACCGTCTGGATCTCAAGCTATCCCCACGGAATCCAGCAGTTCTCGCCCGGATCACGAATGCGCTGCCGCGGGGTCGTGGTTCGATGGAAGAATCCACGGGGACAACCGCAGAGCGTCAACGTCCTCGCTAACCACGAAAGCGACATCACCACGCTGTCCAGTGCTCCCTTGCCTCCGGTCACCAGCATCGCCGACGCCCAGGCATGGAACGAAACGGATGAACTCGCCACCCCACTCAGAGTCCGTGGCGTCGTCACCCTATCAGAGCCGGATCATGGATGGCTAGTGCTCCAGCAGGATAACCATGCCGTGAGAGTGCGGACCGCAAACCAGATCCTCGCAACACACATCGGCCAAACCGTGGAAGCGCTGGGCTTTCCAGTACTCGGTCACTACACGATGGAGCTCGAAGACTCCGCGATCGCTCCCGCCGACGCAATCGACCCCGTCACACCCGCGGCATTCGCCAATGCCTCCGAAGCCCTCGCCGGAACCGGGCTGCTGGATCGCGATGCCCGTCTGGTCCGCATCAACTCAGCCCACGTTGAGAGTCTACGCGAAAGCGAGCAGCTGCACGTCCTCGATCTCTCCTCAGGCTCGCAGAACTTCACCGCTTCATGGCCGCAGTCCCTCCCGCTGCCAGACAATGTCAGGGTCGGCAGCACCGTCGAAGTCACCGGCATCCTCTCGCTGACCCTCACCGATGAGCGCCGCCGCCTCGGTCGGCTGCCCGACACGTTCCGTCTCCACCTCCGCGGAAATGACGACATCCGTGTCATCACCAGCGGTCCGTGGTGGACTCAACAGCGTCTCCGGCTCGCCCTCAGCCTGACTGCCGCCCTCACCGCACTCCTCATACTCTGGGCCGCCCTCTTGCGCAGGAAAAACCGGAAACTCCACGAAGCCATGCAAGCCCGGCACAAGGCCGAACAGGAACTCGCCGGCGAAAGACGCCGTGTGGCCAACCAACTGCACGACACTCTTCAGCAGACACTCACCGCCGCCTCCCTGCACCTTCATGCAGCCGCCCGACTCATGCCCTCAGACACCGAACACGCTTCCTCCGCTGTCAGAATGGCCCAGGAACTCATGCAGCGCGGCCGCGATGAAGTGCGCGACGCCGTCTGGGATCTCCGCACCGACGACAAAGCCAGCGTCCGGCTCGGCCAGCTGCTGCAGCGCCTCATCGGCGAAATGAATCCCCGCTCCACCGCCCTGATTCACTACTCGGAAGACGCCGACATCTCGCTCCCGGCCCACATCGCCACTCAGATCGTCAGAATCGTCCGCGAATCCCTGACAAACTCCCTCAAACACGCGGGAGCAGACAGAATCAGCGTCTCGCTGAAATCCTCAAACGGCGATTCCACCCTCCGCATCGCCGACAACGGCTGCGGATTCGATCCCGCCTCCGCCCCAGGACCGGACAGCGGTCACTTCGGCATGAGCAGCATGACGGAACGCGCCGCCCGCATCGGCGCACAACTCCACATCCACAGCCAGATAACCTCAGGCACCACGGTTGAACTGAACTTCACCAGCCGCGCCAACCCACCCGCCTCATAACTCAATCACCCCCCATGCACATCCGCATCCTCATCGCCGATGACCACCACATTGTCCGCATGGGCCTCAGAACCGTGCTCAGACTGGAACGCGATCTCGATGTCATCGCCGAAGCCTCCAATGCCGACGAAACCCTCTCCGCATGGAAACTGCATCGCCCCGACATCACTCTCCTCGACCTCCGGATGCCCGGCGGCGGACACACCGCCCTCGCCGCCATCCGCAGGGAATCGCCTTCCGCCCGTATCCTCGTCCTCACCACCAGCGAACTGGAGCAGGACATCCACAAAGCCCTCGCCCTCGGAGCCAATGGCTATGCGCTGAAAAGCATCCCACCAGAGGAACTCGCCCACGCCATCCGCACCATCCACCACGGCGGCAGATGGCTCCCCGACGACATCGCCCGCACGCTCGCCGAGCGCCACTCCACCCCGGAACTCACCACAAGGGAAATCGAGGTCCTCCAACTCCTCACCAAAGGCCTCACAAACCCCGACATCTGCCGCACCCTCAGCATCTCGCTAGGCACCGCAAAGGCACACATCCGCAGCATCCTCGCCAAACTCCACGTCGCCGACCGCACCGAAGCCACCGCAGAAGCCCTCCGCCGCGGTCTCGTCTCCTGACCCCGCGCCCCGGCACGAGCCGCACTGATCGCAGCGCTCACTCCCGCAGGCCCCGCACCGCAGACAATGACATCAGCATCCGTGTTGACCGGCAGGTCGCGGGCCCCTTCGTGAAACCGTCCCGCCGCATTCAGTGGCGCTTCTCCCTGTGCGATCACTGGCGCCCCAAGCGCACCCGCAATGCTGGCCTTAAGAAAAAGACGGCGGTCGGTGGATTCGGATAGTGGTCTCATAACCGGAACGAAATGGTTCGCCTCATCTCGTTTGAAATGCGGGACTCTGCACAATCGCGCGGATCAGGGCGTGGAGTCGGAAATCCTCTTTCCTGAGCGCAGCGGCGGCGTCCTCAATGCGCTGGTAGTCGGAAATAACAAGCCCGCGCCCCAGTGCATAGATCATCATTTTCTCCGTGAATCCACGCGCGAAATCCTCCCGGCGATGCAGCAACTCGGCACGCACCGCATCGAAACCCGCGGAACTCTTTGCCGCAGCTGACATCTTAGGCAGTTCAAAGCTGGCGTTGATGGCAAACTTCGGTGCCTTCTCGCCCTCCTCGCGCTGTTGCGGCCGACTGGGATCCACCCACGCAGATTCTTCCGTGCGCCACGCACCCACCGCATCAAAGTTCTCCAGCGCCAGCCCCCATGGATCGATGCGACTGTGACAACCGGCGCACGCAGTGTTCTCCCGATGCACAGCGAGGTGCTCGCGGATGGATTTCGCAGACGCGGTACCCGGGATCAATTCACCCGCGTTCGGTGGCGGCGGCGGCGGCGGTCGGTTGAAAATGTTCTCCAGAACGAAGATGCCGCGTTTCACGGGCGACGTGCGCGTCGCTTCGCTCGTCAGTGTCAGCAATCCCGCCATCCCCAGCAGGCCGCCGCGCTGGCGGTTTGGAAGATCCACTCGTCGCAAACCACTGCCGCGGATCGCCTCCCGATTCAGCCCGTAGTGCATCGCAAGCCGCTCATTGGCCCACGTGTAATCCGCATCAAGCAGGTCGGTGATTCTCCCATTCTCACGCAGCAATGCCGCAAAGAATGCCTTCGGTTCCTCGGCCATGCTGCGCTTCAAATCATCGCCGAAATGCGGGAAAAGCTTCGGCTCCGGCATCACCCCGGCAAGCCGGTCCAGATGAAGCCAGGAATTCAGAAATCCCTCGGTCAGTGCGGCGACACACCGGGAATCCCTCAGCAGTCGCCGCACGTGATCATCCAATTTCTTTGCATCGCTCAGCTCACCGCGGGCCGCCGCCGCTCGCAGTTCGGCGTCAGGCATCGTCCCTGTGAGAAAATACGAAACCCGGCTGGCTAGCTCCCAATTTGTCAGTCGGTACCCCCCACGCGGTGTCCCCGCCGGAACCGCTTCCACAAGGAAAAGAAACTCGGGCGCGACAAGCATGCGCGTCAGCGCTGCCTTGAGCTTCTCCTCAAACTTCGCATCCTCACCAGTGCTCGACTCGGCGAACTCCACGATGTTCGCGACCTCCGCCTCGGTCACCGGCCGGCGAAACGCCATAGGCAGCATGCCCCGAATCACAGCGCCGAGATCTTTCGCTTTCAGCTCAGCGGCAAACTCACGCTGAAATCCAACCGGTGGCCACGCATCATAATGCGGCCCGGAAATCTCTAGCCGCACACCTTCGATCCATCGGATCTCAAGCCCATCAGGCTCCCTCGGCATCCAGGCATCACCGGACTTCCCCATTTGTTCCGGAAAGTGCTTCCCTTTCGCATCGTGGTGCCGCTGCCAGCAGGACGGATAATAATCCACCGTCTCGTCCACCGCACCGCCGAACGGATTGCCATTCACAAACGTGAACACAAAAGGCACCGTTGTGTTGTGCTGCGCAATCCAGACATTCGTTTCCATCAGAAGATCGCCCCCTCTGTCTGCCGGCGGCGAATCAAAAATCCCATGCACGCGTTCACCCACCTCAACCCGCACAATCGCCCGCTCGTTCGGGGCAAAATGCCGGGGACGGCCTCGCACCGTCACTTTGTACGACCCAGCCTCCTTCGCGTGATAGTCCGCACCCCAGGCATGACCAACCCAATGGCGGCGCTCCCACACACCATCGCTGCCACCAAACTGCAGAAAGCTATTGGGATCAAATAGCTTGAACCCCGGGACTTCCTCGCCCTTCACTTTGTTCGCCCCCGTCCTGAAGGTCGACGCTTCCGGCGGCTTGTCAGGATACTCCTTCAGCACCCTCTCAGCCACCAGTTGCGCGGCATCAAGATAGCGATCCAGCAGCACCACCGACGTGTTGAGCCCCTCCGCCACCGTGTCGAAGCCATGCAACGTATCATCGGGAGGAAAACCGTCAGCCGGGCG
>JAIXVE010000321.1 GCA_027483175.1 Verrucomicrobiaceae bacterium
CGTCAATCCAGCCATCGTCCCGATGTTGAACGACCGGTCCACCGCCACCCCGCGCCACGTCGTCCCCTCCGCCCGAGCATGCCCCGCCGAACGCTCCATCACATGCGCCGGCCGACTCGTCTCGCAAAGCACCGCATGCCCGTCCCGACACTGAAAACACTCCCCACACGGAATCGCCCAGTTCAGCACCACCCGGTCACCCACCCTAACCCGCTCCACACCCTCCCCCACCGCAGCGACGCATGATCCGTATGGCAAATCCCGCAAGCCTTCACCGCCAATAGCACCTCACCGGGACCCGGCGCACCCACCTCGATCGTCTCAAGGCTGAACCCGCCGTTCCCGTCCGCTATCGCCGCACGCGTCCGCTCCATACCATTGTCAGGATTGCACCACTCCCGTCCCATACTCCCCAGCCGCCACCACCAGCGGCCCGCTCCCCTCATTCACAAACGCCGCATCCCCGCGAACCACCACTCCCGGCTCAAACACCACCTCTCCCTTCACCGTCAATCGCCCGCATTCCTTCAGACAAGGCACCCCGCGACCCGCCAATCGCTCCAGCCCGTCCACCATCTTGTAAAGCTTCCCATCCAGATCCACCACCGGTGGCTCCCCACCACGCGACGGCTCCAGCTCCAGCCGGAAATCATCCGTCAGCCGGCACGCACTGCTCCGCACCACTAGCAAATCCCCAGTCGTCTTCACCGGCGCAAACCGCACCCGCGGCACCTCAATCGCCGCCGCCCCGTCAAAACTCTCAATCGCCGCTCCCATCGCCGTCTCAAGTTGATACACCTTCGGACTCTTCCCATCCCGCGGATCCGCCGTCTTCTCGTTCCGGATCATCGGCAGCGGAATCATCCCGCCCCCAGCCTCCAGCGCTTCCTTCAACCGGTCCAGCCTCACCCACAGGTTGTTCGTGTTGAAATACCGGTGCCGCCCCGTGTCCTGAAACGCCGCCTCATCCTCCGCCGGACACTGCGCACTCTCCCGCAGCACCAACCGACCATCCCGCCGCCGCCGCGCCAGATGCCCTCCCTTCCGATCCGCCTCCGTCCGCCTCGTCACTTCCATCGCAAACGGCACCCCGCTCTCCGCAAACCACGCCAGCAACGCCGGATCCAGCGTCGCCCCCAGATTGTCCGCATTCGACACAAACGCATACACAATCCCCTCCCCAAGCAACCGATCCAGCCACCCGCTCCCCGCAAGGCTCGCATACAAATCCCCATGCCCCGGCGGGCACCACTCCAACTCCGGCTGCCCCGGCCATTCCAGCGGCGTAAGATCCGCCACCAGCACCTTCGGCACCCGATTCTGCATCAGCTCAATCTCCGCACCCCCACCCAACTCCGGATACTTCGCCAGAAACCCAAGGGTGTCCTCCGAGGTCGAAAAACTGTTCATGAACAACACCCGCGGCACCGCTCCCGCACCCGCATTCCCCCTCAACAGCAGCATCTGCTTCGCAATCAGATCCAGAAACGTCAGCCCATCCCGCACCGTCAGCAGGCTCTTCGCCTTCTCCAACCCCATCCCCGTCCCCAATCCCCCATTCAGCTTGATCACCACCGTCCTCCGAATCAGCTCCCCAAACCGCTCCGCGCCAGGCACCTCCAGCTCCCCCGACCTCGGCAACTCCACCACCGGCTCCAGCTCACCCTCCCCCATCAATCCAGTCTCCCGTCGCTGCAGCGCCCGGTAATTCCCCTCAAACGCACGCACCGCCGCGTCACTCAACCCAGCCGCACGCATCTTCGCCGCAAACACCCCAAATGAATCGGAATCACTCATGACTCCTGCCTATACCCCCCAAGGCTCTCCAGTCAACGCCCGTCGCTTTCCTCCACCCTCCCGGCACGCCTCCTGCAATTCTCCCGCTCCACCCCTGCCCCGAATTCCGTAATCCATTGACGCAGCTTTCCCCGCCAGCCTATTCATTCTCCCATGACCCGCCCCTCTTTGCACCCGCGGACCGCCCTCCTGAGCGCCCTGCTCCTCACCCCGCTCGCCCACGCCGCTCCGCTCATCACGGAATTCATGGCCAGCAACCAAACCGGCATCACCGACGAAGACGGCGAACGCCCGGACTGGATCGAAATCCACAACCCCGACCTCACCCCAGTCGACCTCGGCGGCTACCACCTCTCCGACGACATCGCTCGCCCCACCCGCTGGACCTTCCCCACCGGCACCACCCTCCAGCCCGGTGGCTACCTCGTCGTCTTCGCCAGCAACAAAAACCGCACCACACCCGGCCAACCCCTCCACACCAACTTCAGTCTCTCCGCCGCAGGAGAATACCTCGCCCTCCTCGCCCCCGGTGGCTCTCCCGTCCTCAACGACTGGAATCCGTTCCCGCCACAAAACGGCGACATCTCCTACGGTCTCCTCGCCCCTACCTCCGGTTCCCTCAGCACTTACTTCAACACCCCCACCCCCGGCGCGCCTAACAACACAGCAGACGCCCCCGCCGAACGCGTCAGGTTCACTCCGGCCAGCTCCACCTTCAGCTCCGGCACCCCCATCAACGTCGGCCTCTCCACCACTTCCCCCACCGCCGTCATCCGCTTCACCACCAACCGCTCCCGCCCCATCGGCGTCAACGGCGTCACCGGTACCTTCGCCGCTGCCGCCGCCACCGACATCGGCACATGGACCAATCACCCGCTCCGCACCAATGACCTCGTCCGCGTCACCGGCCCCGCCCCCCTCACCAACGCCACCAACTACTTCGTCACCGTTCTCGGCCCAGATACCTTCAAACTCGCCATCGAACCCGGCGGCCCACCCATCGACCTAACCGCCAGCGGCAACTTCACCATCCGCCGCGAAGCCACCCTCGCCTCCGCCGCCACCACCGACGTCTTCACCGCCCAATCCTCACACGGCTTCTTCAACGGCGACCCTGTCCAGCTCTCCAGCACAGGCACCCTCCCCGGCGGCACCGACGCCACCACCACCTACTACGTCGTCATTCTCTCCCCCACCACGTTCCGTCTCTCCACATCCCCCACCCTGACACCCATCGTCGATGTCACCGCCGCCGCCACCGGCATCCTCACCGTCTTCCGCACTCCCTCGCCCGTCTTCACCACTCCCATCCCAGTCTCCGTCAACACCAGAATCCGCGCCCAGGCCTTCGAAGAGGGTCGCCCACCAGGCCCCATCGTCGGCGAAATGTACTTCGCCCTCGACGCCAACGCCCGCAACCTCACCTCCCCTCTCCCCCTCGTCCTCTCCCACACATGGAATACCGCCATGACCGACAACGTCGTCGTCGATTGCCAGGTCATGATCTTCGAACCCAAGGCCCCGGACAACCTCGCACGCCTAACCAACCCTCCAGACCTCTTCGCCCCGGGCACCATCGAACGACGCGGCTCCTCCACCGCCGGTGACCCCAAATACTCCGTCGCCATCGAACTCCAGGACGAAAACGGCATCGACCGCAATCTCTCCCCTCTCGGCCTCCCCGCCGACTCGGACTGGGTCATGCACGCCCCTTACTCCTTCGACCGCTCCATGATGCACAACGACCTCATCTACCGTCTCAGCAACGACGCCGGTCGCTACGCCCCACGCACAAAATTCGTCGAACACATCCACAACGTCCAGTCCCTCTCCAACACCATCGAAGGCAGCCTCACCGGCACCGACTACTTCGGCGTCTACAGCTTCATGGAAAAAATCACCCGCGGCAACAACCGCGTCGATGTCGAAAACATCACCATCACCGACAACACCGCCCCAGCC
>JAIXVE010000333.1 GCA_027483175.1 Verrucomicrobiaceae bacterium
ACTTCCGCCCCAGCTCCTGAAACGAAATCTGAATCATCGTCGGATGCCCCTCCGGACAGCAGTACGGCATCTCGCAACCTAGCAACTCCGCCGCCAGCTCCCGCGCCGTACCCGCATCCCCAGGCACCGGAACCCGCGCCGCATGCCGCGCCACCGCCGCCGCCACCACATCATCATCCAGTCGCCGCTGCGGTGCCCGTTCCCCCGCCACCCGCAATTCCGCCATCAGACTGCTCACCAATGCCGCCGCCTCCCCATCCGCCCGGAAAAACGGCGGCAAGCTGTCAATCATCAGGGTGTTCGCCCCAAACTCCGACACACCCACCCCCATCCGCCTCAAGGTCCCCAGATGCGGCTGCAGGCTGTCAAATTCCCGCGGGCTCAACACCAGCGTGATCGGCGCCAGCAAGACCTGCGTCTCCACAGGCTCATCCCGTCGCCGCGCCCGCGCCGCCTCATACAGAATCCGCTCCCGCGCCGCCCGGCAATCCAGCACCACCAATCCCTCCTCACTCTCCATCAGCCAATACCCCTCACCCAATCGATCCAGCATCCGAAACGGCACCGCCACCGGCTCCCGCGCCGCCGGAACCTCCTCCGTCTCCACCCCGCTCACTTCCTCACCCCGTCCCGCCTCCCGTCCCATCTCCCGCTCCCGCTCCACCGTCTCCCTCTCCACCCTAACCTCCATCGCCGACCAGTCCCGCCGCAACGCCACCTGCTCCGCCGCCGGAATCAGCACCGGCTGCTCCGGCACCACCCGCCACCGCGCCACCGGCTGCACCCCCACCTCAGGAACCTCCGGCACCGCCACCACCACTCGCCTCCTCAGTACTTCCCCACACACCTCCATCAGCGCCGCCTGCACCCCGCCACCATCCCGAAACCTCACCTCCCGCTTCGCCGGATGCACATTCACATCCACCTCCGCCGGATCGATCCCAATAAACAAAAACGCCACCGGCCAAGCCCCCCGCGGCATCGCCTCCGCATACGCCCCCCGCAACGCATGCACAAACACCGGACTCTCCACCGGCCTCCGATTCAAAAACGTCTGCAGCAACGCCCGGTTCGACCGCGTCATCCCCGGCTCCCCCAGAAACCCTCGCACCGTCAGCCCGCCACGCTCAACCTCCACCACTTCCCTCAACCGCTCCGCCACCTCCAACCCCGCCAGCCCCGCAATCCGCTCCCGCAACTCACTCCCCCCAGGCAGCTGGAACACCAATCGCTCATCATGCGTCAGGCTGAACGCCATCTCCGGATGCGCCAGCGCATGCACCCGCACCACCTGCTCAATGTGACTGAACTCCGTCGCCTCCGACTTCAGAAACTTCCGCCGCGCCGGCACATTGTAAAACAACGACCGCACCTCAATCTGCGTCCCCGGCGCCTCCCCAGCATCCGCCACCCCCACCAGCCGCCCGCCCTCCACCACCACTTCCGTCCCGCTCACCGCCCCGTGCTCCCGCGTCCGCAGCACAAACCGCGAAACACTCGCAATGCTCGGCAGCGCCTCCCCTCGAAACCCCATCGTCCGAATCGCCGCAAGGTCCCCGCTCGTCCGCAGTTTGCTCGTCGCATGCCGCTCAAGGCTCATCGCCGCATCCTCCCGCCCCATCCCCATCCCGTCATCCACCACCCGGATCAACGCCGTCCCCCCTCGCCTCACCAGAATGTCCACACGCCCCGCCCCAGCATCTATGCTGTTCTCCAGCAACTCCTTCACCACCGACGCCGGACGCTCCACCACCTCCCCGGCAGCCACTTGGCTCGCCAGCGTGTCAGGCATCACCTTGATTTTTTGCATCTCCCGACAAGAGAAGCGTTTGATTTCCGTAAGAAAAGGCGGAAATCCGAGTCGTTTTCCGGCCCCTCAGCCGGCCGCTTCCCGCCTCTCAACCGATGCCCTCCTGACTCCTCCGCCATGATCCTCCTCACAGACTCCGCTGTGATCCACTTGCGCGCCCTCCTCGCAGACGCCGCTTCAGGATCAGGACTGCGCCTCGGAGTCGAACGCGGCGGCTGCGCAGGCCTCCAGTACGTCATGAAAGTCAGTGCCCCTGCCCCCGGCGACTCCATCTCGGAACGCGACGGCGTCAGGGTCCTCGTCGACCTCGCCAGCTCCCCCTACCTCAAGGGCTGCACCCTCGATTACACAGACTCCCTCGCCGACTCAGGCTTCAAAATCCTCAACCCCAACGCCGCTCGCAGCTGCGGCTGCGGCACGTCCTTCGAACCTCAGTCACCCGGCGACCCAGCCGCCTCGCCACCAGTCCCCGACGGCGAGGCCTGCGCCACCCCAGCCTGATCCCTCCCAACTCCATGCGCCCACCACGTGTCGAATTCATGCAGGCCCCCAGAGGCTCGTGGTCGCGCGGGGCCGCCGCCACCGTCGAACGCACCGAAGGCGGCATCTTCTGGTGGGCCGTCGCCATCACTCTCCTCCTCGGCCTCGCCACCTTCTCATGGTTCTTCTCCATCATGGTCTTCACCCATCCGGAGAAACCCATGAACTACGCCATCCTCGAACGCTTCAATAAACTCGAGCGCCTCAAGGGCTTCACCGAAAAAGACGTCCCCGGCGGCAAAGCCTTCGACCAGGCCGAACTCTACCAGACCTTCCACGGCTTCTCCTCGGACAACCTCGCCCAGAAAAACAGCGACCTCCGCCGCGCCTACCTCACCAACTACAAGGACGACCGCCCAGTCTACGTCAAAGGCCGCTTCCGCATCATCCACGCACGCCCCCTCAGCCCCACCGATGTCTTCACCAAAGGCATCGTCGCCCGCGCCGTCGCCATCAACGAACACGACAAGGAATACCGCAACGTCGTCATCGAATACATCATCCCCACCCGCAGCGCGTCCTCCGCTCAATTCGGCACCGGCGACATCATCGAAATCGATACCTCTTCCCAGCGCAACAAACGCCGTCTCCACGCCACCCTCCTCAACGTCCAGCACCAGCCCGACGAAAGCCTCGTCTTCACCGTCGTCCCCCTCGTCTACGGGGAACACGCCGTCGACGCCGGCAAAGGCACCAGCATCATCGCTGAACCCCCCGCACGCCTCAATCTCAAGGCCACATGGCCCATCACCGGCAAAGACGCCGCCGTCTCCGGCGCCAATACCGTCGCCACCGTCGCCGGTTCCTGACCTTCCAGCCGGTCCTGCACCTTATTTCCCGCGGAAATAAGCCGCCATCGTCGGCCACGCCCACCGGGTCTCCGCCCCGCCCCCTCGTCGTCTCAAGCACCCTCGCGGCCTTCCCTCCCAAACCCCAATTCTCTCCCTTCCCGCCGCAACCCTCCGGCATATCTTGACTTTCCAAGCCGAAACAGTACCCACACCCCATGCGTTTCTCCGCAGCCCTGCCCCTGCTCAGCGCGGTCGTTCCGCTCCTCTGCGCCCTCGTCGCCGCCTGCTCCGCTCCAGGAGGCGCCCCGCAAGGCTTCGCCCCTCCACCCACAGGCTCCCACGTCATCAGCAGCCGCGGCATCACCCCGGAACAACTCCTCCGCAGCGAAATCCGCGTCATCTCCCGCCTCATCCCCAAAGGTACCTACGGCCGCAGAATCCACCGGCCCATGTCCCCGCGCTACATCACCATCCACTCCACCCAGAACTACTCCGGCGACGCCTTCGACCACGCCCGCGCCCTCTCCAACGGCAAACTCCGCGCCAAAAAACGCCCCGGCGGCAACCGCATCGGCTTCCTCACATGGCACTTCACCGTCCAGGACAACTGCGCCGTCCAACACCTCCCCACACGCGAACAAGGCGAACACGCCGACTTCAACGGCCCCGGCAACAACTACAGCGTCGGCATCGAAATGTGCGAACACCGCGGCAATGACCGCTCCGCCACCATCGAACGCACCGCCAAACTCACCGCCTTCCTCATGTACGAACACGGCATCCCCCTCCGCAATGTCGTCCCCCACTACCACTGGCCCCGCCGCGGTGCCAGCCCACCCAACAAAAACTGCCCCCACTTCCTCCTCGATAACGGCCGCCCCGGCCGCAAATGGGCATGGTTCCTCAGCCGCGTCAGAGCCCACTACAGCCGCATCAAACCCGGCCCCTGCCCCAGAATCTGATTTCCCGACTTCCTAACTCCCAATCACCCACAACACCATGGCCATTCTCGTCACCGGCGGTGCCGGATACATCGGTTCCCACACCGTCCGCATGCTCGCTGAAGCCGGCGAACAAGTCGTCGTCGTCGATACCCTCGAACTCGGCCACCGCGACGCCCTCGTCTCCCCCTCCGTCTCCTTCGTCCAGGCAGACCTCGGCGACGCCGCCGCCATGGACGCCGTCTTCAGCTCCCAACCCATCGAAGCCGTCCTCCACTTCGCCGCCTACGCCCTCGTCGGCGAATCCGTCTCCCAGCCCCTCAAATACTACCGCAACAATCTCGCCTCACCCATCACGCTGCTCGAAACCATGCAGCGCCACAACACCCGCCAGTTCGTCTTCTCCTCCACCTGCGCCACCTACGGCAACCCCGTCCACGTCCCCATGGACGAATCCCACCCCCAGGCACCCATCAACCCCTACGGCATGAGCAAACTCATGCTCGAACGCGTCCTCATCGACTGCGTCAACGCCTGCGGCATCAACCACGTCATGCTCCGCTACTTCAACGCCAGCGGCTGCTCCGACGACGCCGCCATCGGCGAAGACCACGAACCCGAATCCCACCTCATCCCACGCGCCCTCATGGCCGTCACCGGTGAGGCCCCACCACTCACCGTCTTCGGCAACGACTACCCCACCCCCGACGGCACCTGCATCCGCGACTACATCCACGTCCTCGACCTCGCCCAGGCCCACGCCGACGCCCTCTCCCATCTCCGCAAAGGCGGCCCCTCCACCGCCTGCAATCTCGGCACCGGCACCGGCGTCAGCGTCCTCCAGATGCTCAAACTCGTCGAAGAAGTCACCGGTAAACCCGTCCCCTTCTCCTTCGGCCCTCGCCGCGAAGGCGATCCCCCCGAACTCGTCGCCAACCCAGCCAAAGCCAAAGCCGTCCTCGGCTGGGAAGCCCAATGGAAAGACCCGCGCCGCATGGTCGAAAGCGCATGGCGCTGGCTCTCCGGCCCACGCGGCGGTCGCTACCCGCGCTAACCACGCGACCCTCACGACTCCGGCACCGGAATCGCCCGCGGAATCACCGCCGGGCCACTCCGTCCCGTAATGCACGCCCCTAGCAGCTCCCCCATGTCCGCATTCAGCAGCGCCGCCCTCAGCACCGGATCCCTCAGCGCCTCCGCCATCTCCGGCAGGGTCAGCAGTCTCGTGTAATCCGAAAAACTCAGCGCGTTCCCCACATCGCTGTCCCGCAGCAACCGCTGCACCGCCCCGCTCTGCAGCAGCACCGCCGCCTGCGGATGCCGCAGCGCCCGATCCCACACCACCGGATTGTGCCGCAGCACCAGCAGCGACGCCAGCGGCACAGTCTGCCCCGTCGCCAGCGGATCCAACCGGTTCAGCAAATCCCCCACCGTCCCCGTCGACAGACTGTGACTCACCCGCGGCAGCAACCCGGGCTCACTCACCCCAGCCGCACGCTGCCCCTTCACCGCAGCCTCCAATTCCCGCAACCCAGCCGTCGCCCCAGTCACCCGCAACGCCATCGCCCCAGCCCACGTCAGCACCAATGCCGGAATCAACCCGATCAACCCGCCCCGCACCCGCGCCCCACGGTCAATCGGCCCACCACCCCCAGCCAGCCCCGTCACCAATCGGTGCACCACCCACGCCCCCACCACCGCCGCAATCATCGACCCGTAATTCACCAGCCACACCGGCAGGCTCCCGAACCACTGAATGCACAGCGCCGGACCATAACGAAACCACGCCATCCCCGCCGCCGCGCCACCACCCAGCGACACCGCCAGCACTAGCAATCTCCCCAGCCCCCGCAGAAACCCCGTCAGCGCCAGCAGCAGGGTCAGCGCCGGAAGAATCAGGCGCAGCGCCGGCTCGTTCGTGAACTGCGGCAGCATCGCAACACTCAGGGGATCCGCAGCCCGTTCAAATCCCACGCCGGCGGCGGAAACTTCAGCTCCAATCGCCCCAGCACTTCCCTCACAATCCCAGCCACCGCCACGTTCCGGTACCACTTCCGGTTCGCCGGCACAATGAACCACGGAGCCACCTCCGTGTTCGTCCGGCTGATCACCTCCTCATACGCCGCCGTAAACTCCGGCCACCGCTTCCGGTCCGCAATGTCGTCAGGATGAAACTTCCAGTGCTTCTCAGGATTCTCCAGCCGCGCCTGCAATCGCCGCCCCTGCTCCTCACGCGACACATGCAGAAAAATCTTCACAATCGTCGTCCCCTCCTCCGCCAGCAGTCGCTCGAAATTCACAATGTGCTCGTACCGCCGCTTCCACACCGCCTCCGGAGCCAACCCCTTCACCCCCACCGCCACCACATCCTCATAGTGACTCCGGTTGAACACCACCACATCCCCCTTCGCAGGCACCTCCCGATGCACCCGCCACAGAAAATCATGATCCAGTTCCTCCGCCGTCGGTGCCTTGAACGACACCACCCGCAACCCATGCGGATCGATCCCCGTAAACACATTCCGCACCGTCCCATCCTTCCCGCTCCCGTCCAACCCCTGCAGTATCACCAGCAATCGATGCTTCCGCTCCGCATACAGCTTCCGCTGCAGGCTCCGGATGTCCGCCTTCATCAGCTCCAACTGACGCAATCCCTCATCCTTCGCGTCCACCATCTCCGATCCCCCCTCGGGATCGTAATCGCTCAGCCTCACTCGGCTGCCGGGTTTAACGCGGAATATCTTCATGCTCGTGACCAGGGAATTTGACTGATCTCCCCAGTCCGTTCCCGCAGCGCCCGCGCAAGCGCAATCCATCCCAACCCCGCGTACTTTCCACCCTCCCACTCACTTCAGACTCCCCAGAAACGCCACCACATCCGCCAGCTCCTGAACCGTCAATATCCGATCCAGTCCCTGCGGCATCAGCGACGCCTTCCCAGGCTTCATCTCCGCAATCTCCACCACCGCCACCGTCACCGGCGGCGTCACCGCCCCAGTCGCCAGCGTCACCGCCGCCGCACTCTGATTCACCACCATCCCCACCACCACCGTCCCATCCCGCCGCACCACCTCCACCGGCTCGAAACTCCTCACAAAACTCGCCGACGGAAACGCAATCGCCTCAATCAGATCCCGCCGCGCCCGCACCGCTCCCACTTTCGTCAGATCCGGCCCAAACGGCTTCCCCAGATACCCTGCCTGGTGACACAGCACACACGACGCCTTCGCACTCTGAAACACCACCTTCCCACGCAACGCATCCCCCGCCGGAAGTGTTCGCTCCAGCTCCGCAACCCGCGCCGCCATCTCCGCCAGCCCAGGCACCAGCTCCGCCCGCGCCGCCGCCAATCGCTCCCGCACACTCGCCGGAAATCCCCGGAATCCTTCCCCCAGATCCTCCGCCGAAAATCCCGCCAGCGCCCCGCTCCGCCCTAGCACCTCCACCAGCTCCATCCCCGTCGCCTCATCCCCCGAACCCCCAAACGCCCTCAACACCAAAGGTCGCACCGGCAACGCCACCTCCGCCACCACCGGCACCAACGCCCTCAGCTGCCCTCCCGTCAGCGCCGCCCGCGACAACACCCGCGCCGCCCGATCCGACCATCCACCCATTACTCCACGCTCCCTCAACGCCTTCACCACCATCCCGAATTCCTCCTCCGAAAGCTCCGTCTTCCCCGCCGCCACCAGCAGACTCAACCTCACCGGCACCGCCCGATCCCGGTCCGCCGCCACCGCCCTAACTCCATCATCCCTCACCCCCGCCCGCCGCGCCGCCAGCACTTCCGCCGCCGCCACCGCCGTCCCCTCATCCCCTCCCAGCAACACCCGCAATTCCCGCAACCAAGACGCCGGCATCTCCCCATCCCTCACCTCCGCCATCGCCGCCAGCAGCACCGCCCTCGCTTCCCTAACCTCCGCCAGCCGCAACCACCGCGCCACCGTCTCGTCCCCCGCACCCCTCATCACCGCCCTCACCACCGCCAGCTCCAGCACCCCTTCACCCGCCTTCGCCAGTCGTCCCTCCAGCCACCGCTCCGCCTCTTCCCGCCACGCCCCCACCTTCCCAAGCCCATACACCGCCGCCTCCCGCACCCCAGCATCGCCCGACCCCAGAAACGCCCCAATCCCTCCCTCCACATCAAACATCTCCGGGTCCGTCTGCATCACCCAGTAAAGCCCCATCCGCTGCCGCACCGGATCCGCACTGTGCAGCAGCACCCGCGGCCCCTTCGCATCCGCTCCCTCAATGAACGCCACCGTCAGCGCATGCTCCGTAAACCGATCCAGCACCCGCCCCTCCATCGCCCCTAGCAATGCCGACGTCACCCCGCGCGACGCCGCCGTCAGATGCCCCATTCCACCCTTCCCAGCCCCGGGATCAGGATGCTGCCCCGACCACTGCCCCAGCGCCTCAATCGCCCGCCGCCTCACATGCGCATCCGCACTCTTCGCCTGCTCCGCCAGCGGCCGCAGCAACTCCCCAATCGCCTTCTCCCGTTCCCCCAGATCCTCCGACCCCGCCTGCGCTAGCAACTCCGCAGTCTCCTCCGGCACCACCAGCCGACTCCGCGGCTCTGGAACCGCCACCGATACCTCTCCCCCCTTCCGCCGCAACCGGTACACGCCCCCAGTCACCTCCGGCCGCGCCTCCTGACTCGTCGGACAACACAACTTGTACCAACCACCCGTGTCCACCACCAGCACACTCCCATCCGCCGCCTGCAGCACATCCGTCGGATGAAAATCAGGATCATCACTGCTCAGCAGATCACTGTCCTTCGTCTTCCACGTCGCCCCGTCAGGCTCCAGCTCATGCCGACTCACCTTCCGCAGGTTGAACTGACAAACTAGCAGATCCCTCCCATACCGACACATCCCCGCAGGAGCCGCCGGCCCCAGATGCGTCATCGGCGGCAGCAGCGGCCCCGTCCTCACATGCCCCTCCAGCACATCGTGATCCTTCCCCCACAACCCGCCCCTCACCGCATGAATGATCCCATCCCGCCTCCCATCCCCCGGATGCTGCAGAAACGTCCCGCACACCATCAAATCCCCCTCCGGCGTCCACGCCAGTCCCACCGGATTGTCCATCCCCGCCGTGAACACCACATCCAACCCGCTCCCGTCAGGCTTCATCCGGAACACATGCGCCGCCCGACTCCTCCATCCCTTCTTCCCCGGCAAATCATGCGTCTGCTCACCGAACGCCCCTTTGCACCAGTATAACATCCCGTCCGGCCCCGCATACGGCCCGTGCAGATCATTCGCACAACCCGTCAGCGTCTTCCCGTCAAACCACACCGTCCGCTCGTCAGCCACCCCGTCTCCATCCCGATCCACCAGCTTCAGAATCTGCGGAGCCACCGACACATACACCACCCCCTCATGCCACAACACTCCCTCCGGAAAACCTAACCTGTCCGCAAACACCACCCGCCGGTCAAACTCCCCATCCCCATCCGTGTCCTCCAACCGCACCAACCGATGCGGCGCCTTCTCCAACTGCACCGCCGGAGCCTCATTCGTCCCCGTCACCTCCGTCACATACAACCGCCCCGCATCATCAAAACAAGCCTCCACCGGCCGCGCCACCAGCGACGCTCGCACCGCCACACTCACCTCATACCCCTCCGCCACCTCCATCCCGCCCCGCACCCATCCCACCCCACCAAAAACCACCCCACCCAGCACCATCATCAGTTTCCGTTTCATCCTTCACCTCTCCCCATCCGCCCGCACCCCACAACCACCCTCCCCACCCGCACTCCCGTCCCCCCCTCCCCATCACTTCCCAGCCGATCCCTCAGACTTCGAAGACGACCCCGCCCCTTCATACTTCGCCGCGATCCGCACCGCATCCGCCGGCTGAATCCCCTGAAACTCTCCCGCATAATCACGCCCCGCCGGGCTCCGGTGCGGATGCTGAATCCGCGAACCAAAATGCTTGCTCCGCGGCGACCACGCGGCTCGCAGCATCGCCAGTACACTATTCGCCCGGTGCGGGTTCTCGAAAAAGAGGGGGAACGAATGACGCCCATCCAAAAGCAGCGACACCGAATCCCCAGTCAAAGTCTCGATCACCTTCTCCGCAGTCGCCGTGTCTCCCGACTTCACCGCCACATGATAGGAAACCAGCTCACCGCCAATTTCAGCGTAAGCATACGTCATCCCATCCCGATGCCCAAACCACAAGCCCGCAGCACCCATGCCGCCGGCCAGAACCACAGCCGAAACCAATGTCAATATCTTGCGCTTCATCATCTCGTCTTGGCTGAAATCATGTTTTCTCAGGCGCACCATTCACGTCAGGAAACCGCCCCCGTCTACCACCGCGCCACAGTGCGCCCACCTCGCCGCTCCACAACACGATGGCAACCGACAATCACACACCAGCACGCCTCTCACCCGCCGCCCATCAGTCCCATCAGTCCCATCAGTCCCATAGGTCCCATCAGTCCTATTCTTCCTCTTCCCTCCCCAACGAGACACTGCGCCAACGGCGCTCCCTGACGCAGCCCGCGGCAACACCCCGGGATCACCCCCCATCAACTGGCCGCACAAGCGTGCCCCACCAACACGCCGGACTGCTTTCACAACCAGAACGCATGATGGGGCTTCGCCCTTGGAACTAATGCTGAGCGCAGTGTTCCAGCGTGCTGCCGCAATGCGAGCACTCATGCTTCAGTTGCCCCGTCTTGAAAAACGTGACCACTGCGCTCTCACAATCAGGACACTTCATGACTTTCTGGCTGCTGTAGGTCGCAAATCCGTTGCTTCCAGCGCCGCGCGAATTCGCCGTCTTCACCCAGACAGTCTGACACTTGCTGCACATCACCGCCGGACCATGCTTGACGGGCGCGGTGCTCTGACAGGAGCATAGCATCAGAGCAAGGAGACTTGAAATGGTTGCAGTGATAAACTTTTTCATATGTGTGAGGCTTTTCTTGTTCAGCAGATCGGAACCCAGCTGAGTCAGTCATCACTTACACGGCATCCCGCTCGTCCACGATGGGGTCTACACCCCATCACCATTCACGCCCCCACCCCGCAAACCCTGCGCCCCTCCCCGTGAGCCCCATCACCGTTCTCACCCATCTCGGAGACGGCCGCACCCTCGTCCTGGAACGCTCCTAACGCCCGAGGCCAGCGGCCCGAAGCAATCCGCAAACTTCCCCAGGAACCGCTGCGATAAATTCTTGGCCAGCCTGTTCGCAACGGTATCTTCGCCACCATTGGAACGCCACCATGAATCGCACCCTCATCCCCACACAGCCTTCGAAACGACCACTTTGGAGGCTCGCGGCTGTGTTGCTGACATTATTTGCTCCCGCCGGAGCAGCGAAAGCCGCCGGGGAGGAACAGGCCGAACTCGACTCGCTGATGGCGAAGGTGGACAAGCAACTCCTCGCCGACTGCCAGAGCGACTTCCGTAGTTGGTTGGATGCTGGACTCACCAATCGAACCGGCCCGTTTGTCCCTCTCCGCGTTGGCCCCAATGAATGGGGTTATCTCAAGCGAACGAGCGATGGCCGATTCGATGTCAACTTGCAGTGGAGCATGGCCGCCGGAGCTGCTTTTCCCTACTTCGATGGCACGTTGGTCTTCGGCGACTCCAAGTACCGTAACGCCGCCCTGGAGATGGCAGATTTCTTTCTGACCATCCAGGAGAAGGAGGGATTCTGGGGATGCAAATATCTCGTTGCACCTGCTCGCGGAAGCGGAGGAGCGCGGTGGGAAGTCATCAATCAGAGAAATTATCAGGAAAAGGACAAAGGCGAGATGTGTCGCTTCCAGGACTATTTTCAGACCGGGCCGTTCTACCTGATGTTGGCCGCTTACAAGCAAACCTCTGACGAGAAGTATCGCGCATCTGCGATCCGGGCGGCGGATTATCTCCTGTTGATTCAGAATGACAATGGCACATGGCCGGATTACTGGACACAGGGTTACAAGCGAACCGGAAAGACGGTCACGTCAACTTCGGGAACCTTGGAGGGCTCCTCTTACAACGACGGCTCCACCAGCGCTTCAATGCGCATTCTTCTCTGCGCCTACCGTCTGACCAAAGATCAGAAATATCTCGCCAGGTTCCCCCAGCTTGGACAATGGCTGTTTGATTCCCAATGGGGCAAAGGCAAGGTCCGTGGGTGGTGTCAGCAGTACGGCGTGGACGGCAAGCCCACCACTGCGCGCAACTTTGAAATGCCTCTGATCGAAGGTCGCGTCTTCAACCGCTTTATTAGCCAGATGGCCGGTTGGTTCTATATGGCCACAGGTGAAGAACGCTACATCACGCTGATCAGGGAGACGCGCGATTGGATGAAATCGGTCGAGAAGCCGGGACCTGATGGTGGCTGGGCTTATCAGTACACACCCGAAGGAGATTCCGTATTCAGCGTAGGCTACCAGACCTATCGGCATGACCAACCCCAGACATGGCCCAAGGATTTTGGCAGGCATAAGGGGGTCGAATTGTTCAGCCGGGTAAAATCACACCTTGGTTATAGCGAAGAGTTTTTGGCCTCATGGCAAAGCGGCGGTTTGGAGAGAACTCGCGCTGCATTCCGTGCAGCCAAACAGAGTCCGACTGAGGTGAAATTAGCTGCTGCCCGCCGGCTTGTTGACGAGAAGACTCTGGCCGTGGTCCGGCAGCGGTTTCTGAAGCAGTACATGGCAGGGGCCGGCGGGAAGACGTTTTTTGTCAGTCTTGAAGGCATGGCGCAGCTCGACTATCTGCTGAATTACGGCATCGCCACTGGCACAATCCAACCCGACCAACTTGCCCCACGGAATGAGCCGATGTGGGCCAGTTCCCACGGCTACGGTGATGTGCGCGGCACGCCGCTAACAGCGGACGACTGGGTTCCCGTCACGCCCATCAACCAGGAAAGTCCGTTCGAGATCGGCTGGTTCACGCGAGCGTTCGGCGAGGACTTGTGGTCAGGCATTTCGCTGCCTTCGGCCGGAAGATAAGGATGGAGAAAATCGAAGATGTCCGTCCAATCCCAGGCCCTCCATACCACAAGCCGAAGGCTTGCCGGAGATTGGCGTCCGGCGAGGTGTTGCAGTCAGGCATTGCGCTCGCTGCGACTGGAGAATATCGCAGAGCTCTGTCCAGTCGCAGGCCCTCACAACCCCGATGGCTAACAGCACTGTTCCGCCCGCCAAACCGGCCACGCCCCCCTCACAAAGCCGAAGGCTTGCCGGAGATTAGACTCTATGGCTGCGGCCCACCCCGCAATCACCACACCAATGAAGCCGAAGGCTTGCCGGAGATTAGCCGATGGCGTCAGCCACCGGTCTAGCATAATAATTGACCTCCGCCCCGGCAGGGGCGGCGGAAACCCCTCCCATCTAGCCAGCCGCAGCCTCTGGACTGCTGTCAGCATCTCAGCACTCTCCGCGCACGGAGTGCGCCTGCCAGCCCCTGGAATCGCAAGGCTACATACCCGTCCCCTCTCCCCACAAACCCCTTCGCGCCTTCGCGTGAGCCCATCATGCCCCGCCATCATTCATCCACCACTTCTATCACCTCACTCCACCCTCAGAACCCCGCTTCCCTTGATGAACGCAGGTGAATTCCTCGCATCATACGCACCCGCTGGCTGCGCCTTGCCGTCCAATTCCAGCTTCCCAATCCGAATTTCGCCTCCGTTGTTCAACTCAAGCACGCCACCTTGTGAAATCGAGACCGTCGCTTGCTCGCCAAGACCATGGGCACTCGAAATCACCAGCGTGCCTTGCTTGATCGTCGTCGCACCAGTGTACGTGTTCTTCCCGGAAAGCACCCAGCGGCCAGTTCCCGTCTTCGTCACGGCAGTCGTGGCCTTCTCCTTCCGATCGAAAGGATTCTCTATGTCGCAGGCAATCTCACCAGTGCCCGTCCCGGACCCAGTCAGGACAATGGTCTTATTCTCGCCATAACCCGAAATCACAAAGGGGCTGGTTAACTTCAATAACCCGCCGCCCGACTGATCAATCGTAATGGAATCATCGTGACCCGGGAAATTCAGCGTCCGGTCCGTCGTTTCACCGTCACCGGTGTACACCAACGCGCAGCCACCACTGAGGAAGATCTCCCCATCGCTCTCGTTCCGGGGCGCGCCCAGACTACTGCTCGGCCTGCCATTCACCAGACAGTTCAGCGATTCCACCATGAGCACCCCGCCCTCGACGATCGTCTGTCCGCTGTAAGTGTTCGCGCCCGAAAGCTTCAAGGTCCCCGCGCCGCACTTCTTGAGATGAATGCTCCCGCCACCCACACCTTGTGAATCGGTAATCGTGCTCCCGATCTCCTGCACTTCCGTTGCCCCCGTCGTATCAATGCCAAACGTGCTGCGGGCCAGTAGCCCGTTCTGATTGATTTCCGTGGTGAGATTCCTCAGCATGACTCCAGCATGCGTCGCCGTGAATGCCCCCGGCCCACCGACATGCAGTCGCAGTTCACCGGCTGCCCCGTTCACCGTAATGTTCGCCGGCGTCCACAGGGCAGCATCATTGTCGTAAATCCAACCCACTATTTCCATTAGCCCCATCTCGACTCTGGTAGGCCCCGTGTACGTATTGCGTCCGGAAAGCTTAACCGTCCCGCTCTTCGTTCCATGATCCACGCGGTGGCCAGTCTGCGTTAATCCACCAGGACCACTCATGCCGCCTTCCGTGTTATCAAACACCAGCGTGTCAGGGCAACTCACCATTGTATTCCCCTCCAATCTCACCGGCCCGCTCCATCGGCCGTTGCCGCCCGAAAAAACCCGCCCGCCATTCGCCGTGAGTCGATTCATCACCGCCTCACCACCAATGCCAATCGCCCCATCCCCGTTGATCGTGACCGGTCCGGTTCCCAGACCCTGCTTCTGCACGGAAAGCGAGCCGCCATTCACAATCGTCCCGCCACTATAGGTGTTGTCAGGATTACTCACGTGGAGCGCATGCGGGCCATCCTTGATCAATGCACCCTTGCCGGAAATCACACCCGGCAGGAAGACACGCGTGTCATCAAGTTCCAGCCCGTCGACCGTAAGATCGGCATCAAGCCGGATCGGTGCCTTGATCGTCACTTCGGCACGTGTCTGACTGTTCATGCGGGGCAACACCGACAGGCTGCTCTTCGCGAACACCAAACTCCCATTTCCACTCCAGGTTGGAAACGATCCCGTGAAATTGAGTTGATTGAGCACAAAATCACCCTCGCCCCCCTTCGTGAACGCAAATCTTCCAGGCGCATTGAAGCTGAGAATGACATCCGCACCGCCTTCACTGCCCGGACCCGCCGCAGCGCCCAGATGGTTCCTCCACTTGCTGCTCTCGGCGAAATCCCCGCCGTCCTTCGCGGTCCACGTGAAGTGCATCGGCTCGGCAGCTTGAATCGCCCTTACAGTATATTCCCTCGTGGAACCATCCTGCGCCGTGATCTTGTAAACCTGAGGACTGGAGAAATCCCTCACCGTCCCGGAAGGCGGCTCAGCCCTGGCAAACCGCGCCAGTTCAAACACCGGAGCCAGCGCCTTCACCTCCGCACTGGGCGGCACAATCATCGTGATCGTGTTGCCATTGACCGCCGTCGCGCCCGCATCCGGCAGCGCTAAGCGATAAATCTCCTTCACCGTCCATGGACCCGTCAGCTCCTTCGGAAACTCATAGCCCCGGCGCTCCCGTTTGCCAGGCACAAACGGCTTGTCTCCCTTAACAAGGGGCGGCGCCTCGGCCTTCTCCTTCTTGGTCCTCAGCATCGTCATCGCCGCTGGCAATTGTGCCGCTTTCTCCGGATCAATGTACTCCACCAGATCCCGCATCGCGATCACCTTGTACTGGTTGGCCTTCAGGTACTCCACAAGGTCCTCAAATAGATCAGGATCGATTCCCACACCAGCATGCTCCATGTCAGGCGTGCCATGAAAGGTCATCACGACCACCTTGCCTCCCGTCGCCTGCTGAACCGCACTGATCATCCCCTCCAGCGTCTGACCCGCACCACCAGCCGCAAACGACGGAACATCGAATGGATTGTCCTGCGTCGGGTCATACGTGCGGCCGTAACCGCCGCGCGCAAACGTATAACCCCAACTCTTCAGGAGAGGAAAGAACTTCGGATTCGAATCATAAAACGGCCAGCAGAACGTGGTCGGTCTCGGAATCCGATTCGCCATCATTTCATCCTCCAGCGTCCACACATACGCCTGACAACCGCCGACATCCGTCATCGACAACTGTCCATGGCCACGAGTGTGATTCCCGATCTCGAATCCCTGCTCGGACATCGTCCGGATCTGTCTCCACGTCATGTACCAGTCCTTGCGCTCCCTGAACAGATAAGCATCCGACACATAGAACGTGCCATTGAAACCATGCTTCTTCAGAATCGGCGCGGCGACCGTCGCATGACTCGCACAGCCATCGTCAAACGTGAATACCACCAGTCGCTCAGGAATGGGCTTCCTGAGAATTCCCAGCGGATCGGCAACCTTACCCGGCTCTGCAAGCCCGACAATTGAAAGCGCCAACAAGATGGCAATTGCCATTCCTCCCCTTACCAGTCCTCGCGTGGTTCTGATCTTCATCGGTTCTCCTGTCAGCTCATTCTTTGCTCGATGCGGCCACCGGAAACAGTTCCAGAATCACATGCGCATAGAGGCGGTGCCCGAAATCATTCGGATGATTCACATTGTTGCCGCTGATGTCCGAATAATTCTTCCTCTTCAGGATCTCGATCCAGGGCGTCGCCACATCCGCCAGAGCCACATTCGGCCTCACCAACCCGCCCAGAAACTTCGCCTTCCAGAGAAACCCATCGGCCCCGGCAAACAGCGGATTCATCGTCATCGGTGCCACCAGCACCACATCCGCATCGGGATTCGCCGCCATCACATCATCCCGCATTTTGGTCATCTTCGTGTCGTAACCCCCGCCATCATTCATCCCAAACGCCAGAAACACCAGGTCCGGCTTCTCCGCAGTAACCTTCGGAACCATCTCAACTCCCCACCCGGCTTCCGCACCGGCCGCACCGAAATTGACCAGCGTCACCTTCGACCCGAAACGCTTCTGCAGCGTGTTCGCGACCAGCTGCGGATACGCAGGTTGATAAGGTTCCGCCAGCGATTCCTTGAAACCAGAAGCATTGAAGCCCTGCGTGATGCTGTCGCCCAGCGCCACCAGCTTGATCGGCTGTTTGGCTCTGAGCTTGGTCAGCACACGCGTCAGCCTCTCGGGCTGCGGCTTCACATCCACTGGCCACGGGTCCGTCTTATGCCAGTAGGAAACCTGCACCTGAAGATCGTGGAAAAAACG
>JAIXVE010000190.1 GCA_027483175.1 Verrucomicrobiaceae bacterium
CTGCGGCGCGCGTGTTCGGAGAGGGGCGTGTTGGGGGGGCGGGTAGGGGTGCTCCGCACGCAGAGGGAGCTGCGATGCTCACAGCAATACAGAGCCTGCGGCGCGCGTGTACGGAGGGGGGCGTGTTGGGAGGGCGGGTAGGCGTGCTCCGCACGCAGAGAGAGCTGTGATGCTCACAGCAGTACAGAGCCTGCGGCGCGCGTGTTCGGAGAGGGGCGCGTTGGGAGGGCGGGTAGGCGTGCTCCGCACGCAGAGAGAGCTGTAATTCTGACAGCAGTCCAGAGCCTGCGGCTGGCTTGTACGGAGAGGGCGGAATGTCAGGAGCTGTAGACTTCGGCGACTTCTGGGGGGACGAGGTTTTTCCAGCGTTCGTCGCCGTCGTTGAGCATGCGGCGGATGTCTGTGGTCCAGAACTGGAGGACGTCGCGGTTGGCGCTGCCGGCGATGCTGATGATGCGTTCGTTTTCGGTGAGGTAGGCGAAGAGACTGCGGAGGTTTTCGGGGATTTCGGCGCGGGAGACGGGTTTGACGAGACCGGTTTCGCGATCGAGGACAGGATAGACGTAGAGGCGGAGCTGGTGTTTGAAGAGACGGCCGAAGTTTTCGAGGATGCCGCCGGGGAGGTCGTCGTACCATTTTTCCTGGAAGAGTTTTTCGAAGACATCGACGGAGAGGACGAGGCCGACGGGTTCCTGGGTGTAGCGGCTGAGGTAGGAACCGAGACGGTGGAAGGCTCCGAAGCGGGAGATGAGGACGGATTTGCCGAGTTTCTGGAGGGCGGTGGCGCGTTTGAGGAAGTCCTCGTGGGTGACTTCTCCGACTGGGGAGAAGAGATTGTTCATGGAGAACTCCATGAGTTCGACCCACGGCGTGTCCGGGGAGGCTAACTGTTTGCGGAATTCGACGGCGGCGCTGGCGAGCATGTCGGTGTGGACGAGCGTGGCCGGGTTGAAGCTACCGCGGAGGACGAGGACGGGTTTTTTGTAGAGACGTTCGCTGACCTGCATGACCTCGCCTTCGGCGGTGAAGAAGGCGGCGTCGGTCAGGCCGCTTTCGACGAGCTGGAGGGCGACCTCGCGGTTGTCGACCTGGGCGAAGTCGGGGCCGTGGAATTTGAGCATGTCGACCTCGACCGAGCCTGGGCGGAGTTCTTCGGTGAGGGATTCGATGAAGGTGCGGAGCGAGTGGCGGTGGTAGAGGGCGGCGTAGACGAGATTGACGCCGAGGGTGCCGAGGGCGCGTTGCTGTTCGAGATTGGTGTCGTCGGTGAGACGGACGTGGAGGAGGATTTCGTTGGGTTCGCCGAGCGGGCGGGTCTGGAGGCGGATGCCGAGCCAGCCGTGGCATTCGGTGGTGGCGGAGTCTGAGTAGGCGCGGGCGCGGACGGTGTTACAGAAGGCGAAGAAGGTGGTGGTGGGGCCGCGTTTGGGTGAGAGCCGTTCGACGAGGATGTCGAATTCGTGGGCGAGCATGGCCTGGAGACGTTCGCGGGAGACGTAGCGTGGGCCAGCGCCGTAGATGGAGTCGCTCATGGTCATGTCGTAGGCGGACATGGTTTTGGCGATGGTGCCGGAGGCGCCGCCGACTTTGAAGAACCACGCAGCGGTTTCCTGACCGGCTCCGATTTCGGCGAAGGTGCCGTATTTGGAGGTATCGAGGTTGAGCTGGAGGGCTTTGTCGCGGGTGGAGAAGGAGGGCGAGCGGGCCATGATGGCGGAGGCTAAAGACGATTGCGTGAAAAGCGAGTGGAGAGGAGTGGCTTGTGGATGCAGAGGAGATTCAGCCGGATTCGTGCCATCGTGACGGGATGGCTGGTGGGTGTTGTGCTGGTGGGGGTACGAACGGGAGTGGCGGGAGCGTTGCCGAATGTGGTGGTGATTTTCTGTGATGATCTCGGGTATGGGGACATCGGGGCGTTTGGGGCGAAGGGCTGGCGGACCCCGAATCTGGATCGGATGGCGGCGGAGGGGCGGAAATTCAGTCGGTTTTACGTGAGCAGTGCGGTGTGTTCGGCGAGTCGGGCGGCGTTGCTGACGGGGAGTGCGCACAGTCGGGTGGGGGTACACGGGGCGTTCGGGCCGGGGGATCGGCGGGGATTGGCGGTGGAGGAGACGACGATGGCGGAGCTATTGCGTGCGAAGGGGTATGCGACGGGGATTTTCGGGAAGTGGCATCTGGGGCGGCCGGAGGGATTGCTGCCTGGGGCGCAGGGGTTTGAGGAGTATTTCGGGTTGCCGTATTCGGGGGACATGTGGCCGAGGCATCCGGAGACCCCGAAGGCTTATCCGCCGCTGCCGTTGATGGAGGGGGCGCGGGTGTTGAGGACATTGGACGATCAGAGCGATTTGACGGCGGAGATCACGGCGCGGGCGGTGCGGTTCATTGGGGAGAAGAAGGACCGGCCGTTTCTGCTGTATGTGCCGCATCCGCAGCCGCATGTGCCGTTGTATTGCAGCGAGCGGTTCCGGGGGAAGTCGGGGGCTGGGTTGTACGGGGATGTGATCGAGGAACTGGATTGGTCGGTGGGGGAGATTCTGGGGGCGTTGCGGTCGAATGGTTTGGATGAGCGGACCCTGGTGGTGTTCACGTCGGACAACGGGCCGTGGTTGAGTTATGGGGAGCATGCGGGGACGACGGGGGGATTGCGGGAGGGGAAAGGGACCTCGTGGGAGGGAGGGATTCGGGTGCCGTGTGTGATGCGGTGGCCTGGGGTGATTCCGGCGGGGAGCGAGTGTCGGGAGCCGGTGGCGACGATTGATCTGGTGCCGACGGTGGCGGCGCTGGCGGGGGCGGAATTGCCAGCGGGGAGATTGGATGGAGTGGATGTGCGAGCGGCGCTGGAGGGGAAGGGTCCGGTGCCGGAGCGCGAGCTGTTCATTCGTTATGCGGACAATGAATTGCAGGCGGTGATTGCGGGTCGGTGGAAGCTGGTGCTGCCGCATGCTTACCGGACCCTGGGGGACCAGGAGAAAGCGAAGGGGGGGATTCCGGTGAAGTACCGGATGGCGAAGGTGACAGCTCCGGAGCTTTATGATCTGGAGAATGATCCCGGGGAGAAGCGGGATGTGGCGGCGGAGCGGCCGGAGGAGGTGGCGCGACTGATGGCGGCGGCGGAGCGGTCGCGGAAAGAGTTAGGGGATTCGCTGACGGGGGTGAAGGGAGAGGCGAACCGGCCGGTGGGGATGGTGAAGTGAGGGGTGGTTAGGGGGTTTTCGGGAGGTCCATGAAGTCGATGGGTTCGGTGAGAGGTATGAAGCCGTCGATGGCGGGGACGATGGAGTCGGAGCTTCTGGAATCGCCGTACCAACTGCTGGCGGTGGCGGAGGAGGCCCATTGGCGGGAGCCGTCGGAGCCGACGAGTTCGACGGCGTCGATTTCGTTCCAGCCGGGGACGCGGGACGTGTCGAGTTCGATGCGGATGGTGTCGCTGCGGGTGCCTTTGGGGACGGGGATGCTGTGTTCGATGAGGGCGGGGTCGGCGGGGGCGGAGCCTTCCCAGAGCGTTTGTTCGCGGCCGTTGGGGAGGAGGGCGACGACTTTGGAGACGGCGCCGGGGTGAAAGCTTTCGTGGATATTGATTTCGCGGATTTCGACGGATTTGGGGAAGGAGAGCTTGAGCCATTCGCGGCCGCCGTCCTGGCTGGCAGGGGCCCATGCGGTGGTGCTGTCGGCGTGGGTGGTGGTGTCGGGCGGGCCGGCGGCCTGGCCGGGGCTCCATGATGGGCCGTGCGGGTGGCGGGCGGCGATCGAGGAGGTGGTGGCGAGGAGTTGGGAGCTGAGTTGGCGGGCAGCGTCGGTGGAGAGGGTGAATTGGGTGCCGGAGGTGGGATCGGACAGAGTGAGGGTGCCATCTTCGGCGGCGGTGATGGTGGGGAGGGTGGAGTTGGAGGTGGAGGGTGGGCGATGTTTGGGGTCGGTGGTGGGGCGGGAGGGGATGGGGGGAGTGGGGGAGGTGATGGGAGCGGAGACGACGGTGGGGGCTGGGGAGGAGGGCGGAGGCGGGGCGGGGTCGGGTTGGGGTCGGGCGAGTCGGGAGAGACCGAGGCCTAACAGGATGCCTGCGGCGGCTGAGAGGAGACGGGATTTCATGGGGTGATGATGCCATGGGGGCGGGGTGAGCGGGTGGGGGAAATTGTAAAATCGGTGTGATGGTTGGGACCGTGGACGCGATGGTGACGGGGCTTGCGTCGGGGGTGGGGGAGGTGGCAGAGAGGCGGGATGAAGCGAGTTATTCTGATCGGGTTGCTGCAGATGGTGGCGATGGTGCGTGGTGCTGGGGCGCCGCCGAATGTGGTGGTGATCCTTGCGGATGACATGGGGTATTCGGATGCGGGGTGTTATGGGAGCGAGATAGCGACGCCGGTGCTGGATGGACTGGCGAAGGACGGGGTGAGGTTCACGCAGTTTTACAATACGGGGCGGTGCTGGCCGACGCGGGCGGCGGTGCTGACGGGGTACTATGCGCAGCAGGTGAGACGCGATGCGTTGCCTGGGTTGAAGGGCGGGGCGCAGGGGGTAAGGCCGGGATGGGCGCGGTTGCTGCCGGAGTTGCTGAAGGCGAAGGGGTACCGGTCCTATCATTCGGGGAAATGGCATGTGGACAGTCGTCCGCTGGCGACGGGGTTTGAGCGGTCGTATGTGCTGAATGATCACGATCGGTATTTTGCGCCGAATGGTCATACGGAGGATGACAAGCCATTGCCGCCGGTGGAGGAGAAGACGGGGTATTATGCGACGACGGCGATTGCGGATCATGCGGTGAAGTGCCTGAAGGAGCATGGGGCGGAGCATGCCGGGAAGCCGTTCTTTTCGTTTGTGGCGTTCACGGCTCCGCATTTTCCGCTGCAGGCTCCGAAGGAGGACATTGTGAAGTATCGGGAGCGTTATGCGGCGGGATGGGATCGGTTGAGGGACGAGCGGTGGGAGCGGATGAAGGCGGCGGGGGTTGGGGGAGGCGTGCTGTCGGAGTTCGAGCGCGGGCAGGGGCCGCCGTATGCGTTTCCGGAGGCGATTGAGAAGCTAGGGCCGGATGAAGTGAACCGGCCGGTGGCGTGGGAGGGACTGACGGGGAGCCAGCGGGCGTTTCAGGCGGCGAAGATGTCAGTGCATGCGGCGATGATTGACCGGATGGATCGGGAGATCGGGAGGATTCTGGGGGAACTGGAGAAGATGGGCGTGGTGGAAAATACGCTGGTGATGTTTCTGTCGGACAACGGGGCCAGTGCGGAGATGATGGTTAGGGGAGACGGGCATCGGCTGGATGCGGAGTGCGGGACGGGGGCGACGTTTCTGAGTCTTGGGCCTGGGTGGTCGACGATGGCGAACACACCGTTCCGGAAGCACAAGACGTGGGTGCATGAGGGCGGGATCAGCACGCCGATGATTGTGCGGTGGCCGGCGGTGGTGAAGGACCGGGGGGCGTTGCGGACGACGCCGGGGCATGTGATTGACATTGTGCCGACGGT
Source organism: Verrucomicrobiaceae bacterium (assembly GCA_027483175.1). Taxonomy (GTDB): domain Bacteria; phylum Verrucomicrobiota; class Verrucomicrobiia; order Verrucomicrobiales; family V1-33; genus V1-33. The sequence goes on from JAIXVE010000190.1 coordinate 5,466, forward strand.
GCTGGCGGCGGCGGAGGTGAGTGCGCCTACGGAGTGGAATGGTGCGCCAGTGCCGGCTGCGCCGGGGAAGAGCCTGCTGCCGGCGCTGGCGGGTAACGGGGAAGTGGCGCGGGAGAGCCTGTGGTGGCTGCATGAAGGCAACCGGGCGATTCGCGTGGGGGACTGGAAGCTAGTGTCGGCTGGGAAGGGTGGAGCGTGGGAGCTTTATGATCTGGCGAAGGACCGGGCGGAGACGAAGGATCTGGCGGGTGCGATGCCTGAGAAGGTGAAGGAATTGGCGGCGCGGTGGGAGGCGCAGACGGAGGCTTACGGAAAGCTGGTGCGGCGGGAGGCGAAGTGAGGGAGGCTGGGGTGGCGCGAGTTCAGCTTTTGTAATGAGGCACGGGCATTGAGGGTCACAGGCAAGATGCCCGTGCCACTTTCCGATTGGCAATGAGGTCACAGGAAGGAAGCCTGTGTCACTTTAGCATGGGCATTGAGGGTCACAGGCAAGATGCCCGTGCCACCTTCGCATTGGGGGAAGTTAGGGTCAATGATTGTCCTGACCGTAGTAGGCGGAGGGGCCGTGTTTGCGGAGGTAGTGTTTGTCGAGGAGGTGCTGGGGGAGAGGGGAGGCGTTGGGGTTGAGGGTGAGGGTGTCGAGGGCCATGCGGGCGCACATTTCGAGGGCGATGGAGTTATCGAGAGCGGCGAGGGCGTGGGGGCCCCATGTGAAGGGGGCGTGGCCGTGCTGGAGGACGCCGGGGACGGCGGCGGGGTTGAGTTGGAGGTGGTGGAAGGTTTCGACGATGGCGAGACCTGTCATGCGTTCGTAGCCGGCGGTGACTTCTTCGGGGGTGAGGGTGCGGCAGATGGGGATTTCCCCGTAGAAGTGGTCAGCGTGGGTGGTGCCGAAGCAGGGGAGTGGGCGGCCGGCCTGGGACCATGCGGTGGCGGCGGGGCTGTGGGTGTGGCAGACCCCTGCGGCGGAGGGGAAGGCGCGGTAGATTTCGAGGTGGGTGTCGCTGTCGGAGGACGGGTTGAGGGTGCCTTCGACACGGCGGCCGGATTCGAGATCGAGGACGACGAGGTCTTCGGCGCGGAGACGGTCGTAGGGGACCCCGCTGGGTTTGATGACCATGAGACCGCGGTCGCGGTCGAGACCGCTGACATTGCCCCATGTGAGGGTGACGAGGCCGGAGGCGGGGAGCCGGAGATTGGCTTCGAGGACTTGCTGTTTGAGATCGTCGAGCATGGGGGCGGGATGGAAGGTTAGGAGATGTCAGGGCGCGGAGCGGACCCGGCGGCAGATTTCGCGGAGGACGGATTCGACATCACCGCCGGCGGTGCGGAACGAGTCGCTGTCGACGGTGAGGGGAGCGCCGATGACGACGAGGGGAGCGCCGTAGAGCGGGCATTGGACGGCTTGTTCGAGGGATAGGCCGCCGACGGCCTGGACGGGGATGGAGACGGCGCTGACGACCTCGCGGAGCTGGTCGAGGGGGCTGGGCATGCGGTGGCCGGCGGCGGCGATGCCGCGGCGTTCGTCGTAGCCGATGTGGTGGACGATGAAGTCGCAGCCGAGGTCTTCGAGTTCGCGGGAGGCGGCGACCATGTCGGGGCAGGCCATGTTATCGCCCATGACCTTGACGCCGAAGTCGCGGCCGGCCTTGACGACGCATTTGATGGTTTCGGGGTGGGCGCGTGCCATGACGACGACGTGGGTGGCACCGGCTTTGGCCATCATTTCTGCTTCGAGGTAGCCACCGTCCATGGTTTTGAGGTCGGCGACGATGGGGATGCCAGGGAAGGCATTGCGGAGGGCGCGGACCCCGTGGAGGCCTTCGGCGAGGAGGAGGGGTGTGCCTGCTTCGAGCCAGTCGACCCCGGCGCGGAGGGCCATGCTGGCGGTTTCGAGGGCTTCGTCGATGCTGGTGAGGTCGAGGGAGATTTGGACGATGGGATCCATGGGGGAGGAGAGTGGGGCCGGGAGGGGAGGGGAAGCAAGGCGATTGGTGGAGCGTGGGCAAAAGAAAACCGGACCGCCCTTTGGGGAGCGGTCCGGCGCGATTACCGGAGAGAGCCGGTGGCTGGCAGATTACTTGCCGGCTTCGGTCTTTTCGTTAGCGGCTTTCCAGCCGGAGATGCCGGCGGAGAGGTGCTTGACGTTGGTGTAGCCGAGTTCCTTGGCGGCGTTGGCCGCGGCGGTGTAGGCGTTGCAACGTGGGCCGCCGCAATAAGCGACGATGAGAGCCTTCTTGTCGGCTGGGAGCTTCGTCTTGAGGGAATCCTTGACGGCGTCGAAGTCGAGAGCGGTTGGGACGTGGCCGGCTTTCCACGAGTCGCTGCCATTGACGTCGATGACGACGGCCTTTTTGTCGGCGATGGCCTTCTTGAGGTCGGCGACGCTGATGTCAGGGAATTCACCGGCGAAGACATTGGCGACGGCGAAGAGGCTGAGGAGGAGAGCGAGGAGTTTTTTCATGGTATGTTTTGTGGGGTTGGGTTTTTGTTGATGAAGCCGCCTCTTTTTACGGAGACGGCGGATTGGGTTCCTTGTGGGGAAAGGGGTGGGTCAGGGACCTGCGGGGACGGGGAGAAGGTACGACAGAAGAGCCTTCCGTCCATCGGGATCAACGGACAGATCTTTCCATGGGGATTTGCCTGCGGCGACGTCGGCGAGGAGGGATTCGATGGAGCGTCGGACGGGAGCGGGGAGGGCGCGGTAGACGTCGGAATCGAGCATGAAGCTGATGCGGTGACGGAAGAGGCGGGATTTGAGGTCGAACTGGCGGAAGGGGGCGGAGGGCTTGCCTTCGGCGCGTTTGAGGAAGTCGCGGATGAAGTCGGGGTCGCCCTTGATGCCGCCGGCTGGGAGGGAGGCTTCGCCGGCGAAGAGGAGGTAGCGGGTGAGTTCGCGGGAGAATTTGTCGACGAGGGTGGCATCGTCTGGTTTTTCGCGGAGCTGGTAGATGGCTTCGGTGGCGCGGTTGGTGAAGCCGGCGGCGTGTTCCATGACGAGGTGCGGGAGCAGATCGCTGGTGGGGCGCGGGTAATTGGCGAGTGGGAAGTATTTGCCGGGCGGGTTGGGGTCGGATTTGAAGCCGCCGGGGATGAGGTGGCCGACCTTATTGGCGTGGGCGGGGGTGAAAGAAGAGCTGGTGGAGGTGACGTGCCAGCCACCGAAGCGATCGGCGAGTGGGACGTGGTGGCCGATTTCGTCGTAGCGGTAGGTTTCCTGAGTGGAGCCGTCCCATGTGACGCCGACGGAGCTGATGACGAGGCCTGGGAGGTGGCGGCTCTGGGTATCCGCGTGGCAGTTCATGCAGCGGGTGGAGCGGGTGAAGGCGGGGCGGTCGGCGACCCGGCTGCGGTCGGAGATGTAGAAGACCATGCCGGCGTCGGGGTCGAAGCTGGCGATTTCGAGACGACCGCCGGGGATGAAGCCGACGAAGGTGTCTTCGTTGAAGTAGAGGGCGCGCGGGTTGCGCGGGTTGACGATGCCGCTCTGGAGGCTGGTGGCGGAGAACACCATGAGCTGGGAGCTGTCGTCGATCTGGAGGGCCTTGAGGAGAGAGGCGAGGAGGGATTTTTCGGAGGAGGAATCGAGGGCGAGCTTGCCGGATTCGATGTCCTGATTGAGACGGGCGAAGCGGTCGGCTGGTTTCCGGTTCCAGTAGTCGTGCGGGGGCTCAGCGAATTCCGCGGCTTGGGAGTCGGTGAAGGTGAGCAGCAGGAGGAGTGCAGTGATGCCTTGGGCCGTGGAGCGGGTGGCAGGCGGCGTCGGAGACTGGGTGACGGGCATCGGCATTCGAGGTCCGATACGATGGCGTGATCTGGAAAGATGCAAGCTCCGGTGGTGCGGGGAAAAGGGGGGGTGAAGATAGAGAATAGTAAATGGTGAATTAGGAACGGTGACGGGGGTCTGGTTGGGAGAGGGGGCCCGGAGGATCAGGGGATTGCTGGTGGGGTGGTGGCGATAAACTGGTTGGCGCGGGTGGTTGGAGCGGTATGATCCGGGAGGAAGAGGCCCCCCGCTGTGAGTTGCGTTCGAACTACTTTTTCGTCACTGGAATTGCCGCTTGGGCGGGCGATTGGCTGGTCTTTGGTCGGCGTGCCGGGGATCGGCGATAGAGGTGGTCGCTTGGGAGGGAAAGATTGTGCGGATCCGGGTGTGGGCGGACGATGGAGGAATGGATTGGCGGGGATGGCTGGGCGTGCGGCTGTTCTGTTAGGGATGGTGGCGGTTGCGGTCCTGCCTGTGCGGGGCGCGACGAGGTATTGGGATGGGGGGACGGTGGATATTGCGGGTAACGGCGATGGGAACAGTGATGGGGTGAGCGGGATCTGGAACACGACGGTGAGGAACTGGGATCAAGGCAGTGGATTGCCGCATGTGGCGTGGGTGAATGGCGGCGACATTGCCGACATCAATGGTGCGTCGCAGACGCTGACACTCGGTGCGAACATTGTGCTTGGCGGGATTGTGCAGAAGTCCGGAGGTCTGTCTGTGGTGATTGCGGGTGGCAGCGGCCCGTTCACGCTAACGTTGAACAATTCCGGGGCGAATACCTTCCTTGCGGCTGCGAATGCGACGACGGGCAGGACCCTGACGGTGAATGCGGTGATTGCGGGTGGGTCGGGAAGGAACCTTGTCCTTGCGGGGCCGGCCACGTCGGGCATTGGGGCGATCAATCTGGGTGGGGCCAACACGTTTTCTGGCAGCACGAGTTTCAGCGCTGGGGCGACGGGTGGTGCGTGCGTGTATCTGAGGAATCGGCTAGCGTTTCAGAACAGCACGGTGATTCTGAGTTCGGACGCCGACCTGATCTTTGATGACAACGTCACGGCGAACGCCTTCAGTTTTGGGGGGCTGGCTGCGAGCAGCAGTGGCCCAGGATCGAACCTTGCGCTGCGGAACAATGCCGGCGTTCCTATTGCGTTGACGGTGGGCGGCAACAACAGCAGCACCGTTTACCGGGGGGTGCTGAGTGGTGGGGGTTCGCTGAGCAAGGTGGGTAGCGGCACACTGAACCTTGGCGGGGTGAATACCTACAGCGGCGTCACTAGCGTGAGTGCCGGGACCCTGCAGGTGGATGGGAGCATCACGAGTCCGACGACGGTGAGCAGCGGGGCGACGCTAGCGGGAGACGGCAGCGTGAACGCAGCGGTGACGGTGGCTGCGGGTGGTTCGATCACGGCTGGCAGCGGCAACCTGACTGTTTCCAGCCTGACCTTCAGTGGCGCGGCGACCATGAATGTCGGGTCCCTGTCGGCATACACGAGTTTCGCGGCGATTCGGGTGACGAACGCCGTGAGTTTTGGTGGCGGCGCGGGAGCGGTGACGATCAACCTGCCGACTGGGCTGGCGTTCAATGGCAGGTTTCGACTGATGCAGATCGGCAGCGGGGCGGTCGATGCCAGTCGGTTCACGCTAGGGAGTGTTCCTGCGCTCGCCTGGAATCAGAGCGCCGTCTTGCAGGTCAATGGAAGCTATCTGGAATATGTGATCACGGCGAGCGGCGACACGACGCTCCCGGCCTTGGTTGGTACGGTGCCGGGCAACAACGCGGTGGGCGTGTCTCCCGGGGCAGGGTTGGTGGCGACCTTCGGCGAGACGGTCGTGGCCGGGAGCGGCAGTATTGAGGTGCGCCGGAGCAGTGATGGGGTGCTTGTGGAGTCGTTCAATGTGGCATCGTCCTCGCGGGTGAGTTTCGGAGTTGAGCGGTTGATGATTCAACCGACGAATGAGCTGCCTGCGGGTCAGAGTTATTACGTGGTGATTCCTGCGGGGGCGGTGAGGGACACGTCAGGAAACAGCTATGGAGGGATCAGCGGGAGTACGGGCTGGAGGTTTACGGTGACGGTTCCGGGGGCTCTATTTGTGGACACGGGCAGTCCGCCGAATCCCCTGTGGAGCGAGATTCTGCCGACCCTGAACGTGGATGCCGCGGACCCCGGTCCGGTTTATGGATCGCTGATCAATGTGAACAATGCCGCGGTCGAGGTGGGGCTGTACGGCAACCGGCCGATTTCGGTTGGGACGCAGCGAATTCATGTGGCGTGCAATACTGCGGCGTCGAATTTCGCGGCCTTCAGTCGTTGGTTCCAGACGGATGGCAACACGCATGTGCTGCGGGTGTTTGTGGACGATGAGAACACGGCGACGACGCGGGCGGGCACTTCGTCACACACGGAGGCGTTCACAGGTGATGGCTGGAGCTACACAGACAACAGGACCTGGGAATGGACGGCTCGTTACACGATTGCCCGGCACGCGCAGGGTTATGCGTGTTTTCAGCTCAAGAATACTGACAATGATTGGGCGGTGGTGCTCAATATGGGGATCAGCGGCTCGCTGACGGTGAACAATCGTCTGGGTGCGGATCGGGTCGTCACGAATCCTGACGGAACGGCGAAGAATTTCATTGGTGGTGGCTTTGATGTGCGGGTGCTGGATGACGGCCTGAATTACAAATTGTGGGTCGATGGGGTTCTGTATGCCGATGGCAGTTACTCGCGCCCTACGGGGGTCACTGCGTTCCGCTGGGGCATGTATTTCGGGGCGAACAACCTGAATGCTCCGGCCGATTACAACGTGCTACTGGTGAGTGGCGCGCAGGTGAGGTCGTGGCGGGGGACGATGGCGACCGCCTCGTCGGTGGTGGCGAAGGCGAACAACACGACGAATCTGGACAATGCGGCGAGCTGGATCGGGGGATCGAGTCCCGGCATTTTCAGTCAGGCGCTCTGGAACAATGCGGTGACTGGTGCGAACACGGCGACGCTGGGAGCGAATCAGCTGTGGGAAGGCATCAGGATTGCGAATCCGGGAGGAACGGTGACCATCAATGGCGGGTCAGTGCTGACGCTTGATGATCTTGGGGTGGACATGATGACGGCGACTCGGGATCTGGTTGTGAACTGTCCGGTGCAGATGGCGGTTCCGGGGGCATGGAGCGTGGCGGCGGGGCGGACGGCGACATTCAATGGAGCGATTAGCGGGTATCCGGGGGTTGAGGTGAGCGGCCCGGGAACGGTGCGGCTTGAGTCGGCGAACACTTATGGCGGCGGCACGATCGTCAGTGGCGGGACTCTGGTGGCGAACGACAATGCGGCCCTTGGGACGGGAACGCTGGTGTTCGAGGGTGGAGGACTAGCCAATAGTGCGAGCTGCATTCTGGGGAATGAGGTGAGATTGAATTCGGATGCGGCTGTGGATGTGACGGCGTCGCAGACACTGACCTTGAATGGCGTCATTTCCGGGGCGGGGGCATTGACGAAAAGTGGCGCGGGCACGCTTGCGTTGTCCGGCGATAACCGTGCGACGGGATCGATCATGGTGAGTGGGGGCACGCTGGCAATTGGCGATGCGTCGGCGCTGCTGCCGACGGCGGGCCTTGCGCTGGGGGACGGGGCGCAACTGCGGCCCGAGCTCGACGGCGTGGTCATCCGATCTCCGGTTGCGGTTGGTGCCCGCGGGACAACCGCCATGATCAGTGCGCCGAGCAATGCTCCGGGCGGCGGAGTGGTTTCCACCCTCACGTTGAAGAGTGCAGTGAGTGGGGCAGGGAATGTGACCTTCTTCAGCGGCGTCAATCAGAACGCGCTGTCGACGGTTTATCTGGGTGCTCAGAGCACTTACGCGGGCAATACGCTGCTGAACACGTCCGCTCTTGTGGATGGCACGACCGCAGGGGAGCAGCAGATCATTGTGAGGTTAGGAACCCATGACGCACTGCCGCCGACCACGGTCGTGACGATTGATGGTGGGAACGGCAGCGGCACCGGACGGTTTGCGGAGCTGAATCTGAATGGATGGAACCAGCAGCTTGCGGGTCTGACAAACGTCGCGAGAACTGGAACGAGAGGGGTGCTGAGAAGACAGCGAGTGGTGAACAGCAATGTTTCCCCGACAGCTACCCTGACAATCAACAGCAGTGGGGACCACGTTTTTTCGGGCAGCCTTGGGAGCGATGCAGCCAATGGGTCGGTGGCGGCTGCGGCGATGCCGGGATCGACGAACGGCAACAATTTCCGACTTGCGAAGAGCGGTGCGGGTACATTCACGCTCACCGGTGGGATCGCTTACAGCGGAGATACGATTGTCAGCGGCGGGACCCTGAGTCTTGGAACGAGTAATCCGAACAACGATTCGTCCACGGTGGTCATTGCTGCGTCTGGTGCCCTGGTGAGGCTGAACTTTGCGGGGACCGATACTGTGGCGCGGCTCTTGGTTGGGGCGAACCAGATGCCAGCCGGTCAGTACGGCCACAGCAGCACTGGGGCGAGCAACGGCGGCCTCGGGGTGGGTGCGATGGATGCCTTGTTTGCGTCGGGTGCGGGAATATTAACGGTGACGAGCAATCCGCCATTGAGCGGCTACGCGGCGTGGAGGGCGGCAAACGCTCCGACGGGCATGGCGTCCGACGATTTCGATGGCGACGGTGTGGCCAATGCGATCGAGTATGTGCTTGGAGGCACCAACGGCACGGGTGATCGCGGGAAGCTGCCGGTGATTTCCATGGTGGGAGGCAATGCGCAGTTCCGTTTCGTCCGCGACCATGCGTCGATTGATGGCACGACAACCGTCGAGATCGAGGTGAGTTCGGATCTGCGTGACTGGAGCACTCGGTATGCCGTCCCGGCTGGAGCCGTGGCGAACCAAGCGGGTGTGACTGTGCAGAAGAATTTTCCGGTCGCGGGCAAGGATACGGTGACGCTGATGCTCCCGTTATCCGGCGTGGCTGGATTTGTGCGCATGAAGGTCACGCCGTGACTTCCGGGTTACCGGATGTCGTTGGTTTTGCTGGAGGGAGTGGTTCATGGCGTGCTGACAGGGGGGAGGAATGCACTTGCCGTCCTCACGGAAAAACTACCTTGCTCAGCCCGGAGTCCATGCTAGAAGTTTTCATTGACCGTCGGTGCCCTGTCCGTCCGGATGGTCAACGAATCACCTGCCGACCTGAATGCGCGCAACATCACCAACAGCGAAACGATTCGCTCGATGCGGTCACCCGCCAGTGTCGGGGTGTTCCCCGGTCGAGCCGATTGAGATCACGGTCGTGGAGGCGGCTGAACGAGGGGAATGGCGGGCGTGATGACAATCCTTTCCACAAAATGAAGCGCATCCTCATACTGTTCATGTTATTCACCAGTCTTGCGTATGGGGAATCTCCTGAAGCAACTGATCAGGCTAAACCCATCGTATCACTTTTCGTCGTCCTACCCGAAGCGACCGAAGGTGGATCGGAGGTGGTTACGCCGAGCAAATCGTCAAAGGGATTTGTGGCGGGGCGGCCAGACATCGAGCTTCCGAGCCTACTGGACGTAGTTCATCTCGCACCCAAGGAGGTGAAGCGCGACGCAGACGGGAAGCTGGTCTTCGTAGACGGTGAGGCATCACTCCTTCTGAACCTGCACGGCCCGGAGACTGAAAAACTCGAAGCACTCCACAAGAAGGTTGGAGATGCCCGGCTGTATATTCGAGTCACGGTAGGCAAGATTTCCCGCTACTTTGATGCAGAGTTTGCCCCTGTGTCTGACGATACGGTTTTTGTGGAGGGCACTGTGGAAGAGAAGCGCGAGATTGCTGAATTGCTGAGGAATCTCGTCACCGAACCCAAAAAGGGAGATCAGGACAATAGCGGGCAACCGGCCTCCCGGCCTGAGTCGAAATGAGCTGGTTGATAACGAATCCTGCCCCTGTTGCGGAGTGGCGTTCCCGGTAACCGATGCCACGCTTTGACGTTTGAAAAAGCTCCAATCATGAAAACTCCCACATTAATTGTCAGGCTGGCGGGTATTTACCTTCTGGTGAATGCATTGATTGCGCTATTCAGTCTTACGCAAGTTCCGATTCCTGATGGGAGTGCGATTGGGGTGTTCAAGTATAGCTGTGCCTTTGGTGCCATCCTCGGGCTGATTGTGACGAGGTATGCGGGGTGGTTTGCGAAGATCCTGACATTTGATGCTCAGGATGATCCGCGGGACGATTCTGGCCGTGCAGGTGACGAGGAGGCGTGAGCCGTGTTGTTTCAGTCTGCTTTATCCAATGAGCAAACCAGAGCAGGAACCCGTCAGTTGCCCATTGTGCGGCGGTGCTGCGGTTCGGGGGTGCCTGTACACTGCGGATCAGGGCGGATTGAGCTGGTTCAATGGTGAAGCCAGTTTATTCAAGAACTTGGCGTCTCGCATTGGTGCGGGTGAGCCAGTCGGGGAAGCTGGACTGTTTACGGGATGCTACATGGAAGGGATTCGCTGTTTATCCTGCCGGAGGATTGTAATAAACTGTTGACGTGAAGGTGTGAAAATCAGCACCAACTGAAATTTCTTATGTTCGGATTCGGTAGAAAAAATAAGCATGAGGATGAGATGGCGGAGTGGCTGGCTCATCCCAATGAGTTCGGCGTTCGTCCGAAGGTGGTCCGCCACAAGCGGACTTATCAGGCGAGTCTGATCAACGGTGAAGCGGAGATTCACCTTTGCGAGTATGTGATGCCGGATGGGACGCGGGGGCGCGGGTTTGTGAATGGATCGCTGACGTGGTCGTTTCTCGGTGAGGGCGTCGAGGCGATCGATGACGACAACCTGCTCCTTGCGTATTGTGGATGGGCGTGGCTGTTTCCGGCGATTCAGTCGGGCGGGGTGGTCACCGATTTTGTTTCCGAGGGAGAAGAGGCGCGTTACATTGCTCAGAAGGAGGCGCAGGGATTGAAGGATGTGGAGATTACTGGTCGGTACCTGATTGGCACGAGTGAGCTTTTTGAGTTTGTGGGGAGCTATCAGGGCACGGCTGCGAGAGGGGCTGGGGACACTGGGGATGAGGTGGGATTCATGGCCGGTGATCCGTGTTTCAATCTTCCGGCGATCTACTTTTTTCTTGGGCGTCAGGTGATCAAGGCGATGCGGTGAGGGGAGGGATTTGAGATGGGGCTTGTTGGGAGGGGGCGGGGGAAGTGAGAAGTGAGAAGTGAGAAGTGAGATTTGCGTGTTGGGAGAGGTGTGTTCGGAGAGGTGTGGGGTGAGCGATTTGGTTTGTATGCCCGCCGCGGATGAGGTAGACGCCCGGAGTGTGGAGATGAGAATGAGAAGAACCATGCGAATCGGAGGATGGAGTGCCGCGGTGATCGGGTTGGCGCTGACTGCGCTTCCGCTCTATGCGGCGTTGTTTACGGTTGAGGAGGTGGGTTCTGAGATCGTCCGTGAGGCATTGAGCGTGTCGTTGATCAAAAGGCACACGACGATGTATGTTTCCCCGTGGGTACCCTTCACGGGAGGTATTCTTGCGCTCGGTGGTGGGTTGGTGTTGGGGCGGGTGCGGGGAATTGATAGGGATGCGAAGGAGGGGGAAGATTGATGGTTGCCGGGTGGGTGGGGAGGGTGATTTGGGATTTGAGAGCGGACTCGTTGGGGGAATGCTTGGGATGTGCGGATTTGGCACCACGAACTTCACGAATGGACACGAGTGGTTTGGTGGATTCTCGTGAAGGTTCGGGTGGGGAGGGAGGGTTGGCGTTTTCTTGCGACAAGTGGTGCAACTTTTGGGTGATGCCGGGCGTCTGATGGAGCACTCAGACTATGAAACTCGACGCATTACTCGCCCTGCTCTCGGTTGCTGCTATGGCCATTGCCGAAGAGGCGACGCCGGGTCAGCGTCCGCCTGCTGACGTCGCTGCGAAGGCGAAGTCCGCGCTCAAAGAGGGCCAGCGCGCGCTGGAGTTGCAGGACGCTGCGGCGGTGCGGGCCGCGGTGGCGCAGGCAATGGCGGCCCTTGGTCCGTGGGCGGGGAATCCGGAGACGGCGACGCGCTATTATCCGCCGGTCGTCACGACGCCGTTCGATGGTGTCAAGGCGCGTGAGTGGTGGGTGAAGGAGATACAGCGCGGCCTTGGCGGCGTGCCGTGGTTGAAGAATCCCGAGGGTAATCCGCGCCAGATGCAGGCGGGTCTGCGTGAAGCTGCGTTTCCGCTAGATGGTCTGGCGCGCACGGCGCTGCTTTTGCCCGAGCATCGCGACGAACTCACGATGCACGTCCGTGCCGGGGCGGACTGGCTGATCAAGCTTCAGCATTCGAGCGGGGTCTTTCCTTTTCCGGTCGGTCCCGGACTCAACCCGCGTGAAAAGGTCGGCCACATTGTTGCGCGCATGATCAAAGAGCATCCTGACATGGTGGTGAACGACTGGATTCCCGATGACCGTACGGACGGCGGGTTGCAGTTCGACAACGGACTGTGCGGTCGCGCCCTGATCAGCGCATGGGAGTTGATGAAGGAGGCGCGCTATCTTGATGCCGCGCGCAAATCCGGCGACTGGGCGATGTCGCGTCCGTTGGTGGCCAACTGGAACTACAACGCCTTCAGCGTGGGGTTGCTTGCGAGGCTCGCGATTGCGACGGGCGATGTGAAGTATCTCGACGCTGCGGTGCGCAAGGCCGACGCGGGCGTGCTCCCCGGTCAGATGCCGGGCGGCCGCTGGTTCGACGCGCACAACGCCTGCGCCGTGTATCACAACATCCTGCTGCGCGAACTGCTGGAACTTCTGCATGCGCTGCCTGCGAATCATGCCTTTCGCCCGACGCTGCTTGA
>JAIXVE010000331.1 GCA_027483175.1 Verrucomicrobiaceae bacterium
AACTCCCGCACATCCCCCAGCCGCTTCATCTCCTCCGGCTGGAGCGATTCATGATACCGGTGGTACGCCCACGCAATATACAGCGGCTTCCCCGCCGCTTCCGCCTCCGCCAGCAGCGCCTCCAGCGGCTTCCCACGCCAGTCCAGCAACTCCGGCAAATAACACTCCAGCATGTTCGCCCCCAGCCCGTACCCCGCACACAGCGCCTTCCCGTCCCCACTCTCCCGCATCACCGCCGCCGTCTCCCGCCACGGACAGTAACTCCGGCTCGTCAGGCGCTGCAGCGACGGCATCCACAGAAACCCTAGCCCGATCACCACTGCGGGAGCCGCCAGCCACGGCACCCGCGGCCGCGTCACCAGCGATGCCAGCCCCACCGCCAGCACCGGAGCCAGCCCGATCAGAAACCGATGGTAGAAATACCCGCCGCTCACCGCCACCGCCCCCAGAAACACCCCGAACCCGGCCAGCGTCCCGCACATCCAAAGTCTCGCCCCAGGCACACTCGCCCGACCCAGCAGACAACCTAACACCGCCAGCACAAGGAACAACGCCACCGCCGGATGCTCCGGCACCGACGCCCCCGACCCCATCTGCGCCAGCGTCTCCAGAAAATACGCCTGCGTCAGGAGATTCCCATCCTGATTCCGCTCACCCCAGCACAACGCCTGCAGCAGACACGGCAGGTACAGCACCAGAAACACACACGCCGCCAGCCCCGCCATCGCCGTCAGCCGCGCCACCAGCCGCGCCCGCACCGCCCGCTCGGGATTCGCCCGCCGGATCGCTAGAATCCCCGTCACATACAGCCCCGCACACAGCGCCGCATGCGACAGCACATGCGCCCACATCAGCAGACAGAATCCGCACGCCAGCAGCCACCACCACCGCCACCGACCACCACCCGGCGGCGTCAGCGCCTCCCATCCCGCCAGCAGCGTCATCGGCACAATCCACACCGTCATGCCATACGACCGCGCATCCACCCCGTACCGCAGCAGCCATGGATGCAGCGCCATCAGCCACGCCGCCACCACCCCCGCTCCATCCCCTGCCCACCGCCGCGCCAGCGCCGCCGTCAGCACAATCCCCGCCAATCCCCCGACCAGCACCGGCAGCCGCAGCGCCACCTCATGAACCTCCCCTGCAGAATACCCAGACACCAGCCGCCAGCTCTTCTCCACCAGCTTCCCTGGCACCGTCTGCACCGGATGATTCGTTGGCTTCCCGTAATACCAGAACGCCCGCGCCCAGTCCCACTCCCGGAACTCCTTCACACCCCCATCCTTCAGAGCCTTCCACTCCCCCACCGTCGCATACCGGAAATTCCACAGCTCGTCCCACCACATGCTCCCACGCGCCAATGGCATCCTCAGAAACACCGCCATCGTCAGCGCCCCTAACACCAGCACCGTGAACCTCAATCGCCGCGGCCGCGACGGCCGCACCCACCGCGACGCACTCGTCCCGCCACCCGCCCACCACCGGACCGTCACCAGCGCCACCGCCCCGATCAGCGTCGTCAACACCGCCGCCAGCCAGTTCCCCAGCCGCACCGACGCCCGCCACTCAAACCCCGCCGTCTGCCCATCCCCGTCAATCGCCGCCCGCGCCGCCCTGAACTGCTCCCACGCCGCCGCCGGACTCCCCTTCCCTCCCGACGCCACCCACCACGCCAACCCAGCCAGCAGCAGAATCACCCCCACCGCCCCATGCACCGGACCCATCCGGCGCGGCAGATCCCGGAGGCTTGATAGGAAGTACGACGGTCTCATGCGCTCCTCCAGCTTTCCTCACGCCAGCCTGACAAGATCCTTCAGATACTGAACCCACAGATACAGACACCCGCGCCACGAATACCTCACCCGCCCGTCTCCCGTGCTCAGCAGTATCCCCGACGCCAGATTGTGCTGCACCTGCACCGACAACTCACCGCTCACCCGCTCCATCAGCAGCTCCGGATCAAGCTCCTCCGCTCCCTCGCCCGCCACCCATTCCTCATGCGCCCTCACCAGCGCCTCGATCGTCTCCGCCTCCGCTACCTGACGGATCTCCGTCCGCGGAGCCGGCTTCATCGCCGAAGAAAACGGAAAATCAGAACTGATCATCTGCCGCCCATCCGAAAACCGCGTCGTGCAACTCACATGCACCAGCGCCATCCCCCGCTGCTCATGGCAGCACACCGCCAGCTGCACCCGGTCCCGCTCCCGCCAGAACAACCGGATGAACTGCTTCCCCCCGTCATTCTCACGCCCCACATCCCCGCACCGCTCGAATTCCATCTCCTCCGCCTCGTCTGTCAGGGTGTCCAATTGCGGAAAATCCTCCCGCGATGGCGGGTGCCGCCGGTCCAGCACCTGCTCGGCCGGCAACCGCAGCGGCCGCACATGCACAAGGATCTCCACCCACGGCAGCAGAAACCACGCCCCCGCAGCCGCCACCCCAAAACCATGCGATCCCCCAGCCACGTAATACCCAGCCAGATACGTCGCCGCCAGATACAGCAACGCCCCCGTCTTGCGCAGCAGAACGGAAGAAAACGTGCGGAGACCGAGGCCAGCCAGCCAGACGGCCGCCACGATGAAAGTCGATTGCATCATGATCCGGCAGACGCCGCAGCACTCACCGTCCGCGGAACGGCGGCTATATCACCGCCCCGGCAGCGGGTCAACGTGTTGGTTTTAATACGGACATGCGCCCCGCACGCCACCCTCACAATGTCCCGAAATACCGGTCCCCCGCATCCCCCAATCCCGGCGTGATGTAAGCCGCCGACGTCAGTCCCTCATCCAGCGCCGCCGTGTACACCGCCACATCAGGATGCTTCGCCGCAAAACACCGCACGCCCTCAGGCGCCGCAATCACCGACAGAAACCGGATTCTCCGCGCCCCCGCCGCCTTCAACTGATCCGCCGCCGCCACCGCACTGTTCCCCGTCGCCAGCATCGGATCTAACAAAAACACCTCTCCCTCGCCCAACCCCGCCGGCAGCTTCGCATAATAACTCTCCGGACGGTGCGTCTCCTCGTTCCGGTACAACCCGATATGCCCCACCTGCGCCTCCGGCACCAGCTCCAGCACCCCCTGCAGCATCCCCAGCCCAGCCCTCAGAATCGGCACCAGCACCACCGGCCTCGCCAGCACCTCCACCCGCGTCGCCGCCAGCGGCGTCCTCCGCTCCTCCACCCGCACCTCCAGATCCCTCATCGCCTCCGCCGCCACCAGCTGCGCCAGTTGGTGCACCGCCCTCCGAAACGCTTCCGGCTCAGTCTCGCAATGCCGCAACCTCGCCAGCCGGTCCCGCACCAGTGAATGCTCCACAACTTGAAAACTCATCCCCGCTCCTTTGCCTCTTACCGCTCCCCTCCGCAATCCGGACTTCCCCACGCCATCACGGCACCAGCATCGTGAAATCAATCCCCTCCACCGTCAATCCAGGCCCGAACGCCAGCGCATGCCCACGCACCTCACTCCCTCCACGCCTCCCCGCCATCATCCGCTCCAGCACAAACATCACCGTCGCCGACGACATGTTCCCGAAATCCCGCAACACCCCGCGCGACACCGCCAGCTGTTCCTCCCGCAGCCCGTACGCCTCCCCAATCGCATCAAGGATCACCTTCCCCCCCGGATGCACCGCCCACAAATCATCCGGCCCCGCCGCCGCACAACCCCCAGTCATCTCCGGATGCCGCCCCACCGCCTGCCGAATCTTCATCGGCACCCGAGGATCCAGCGTCATCGCAAACCCCTGGTCCTCCACCACCCACGCCATCCGGTCCGCATCCGCCAGACTCAACGCCGACCACGCCTCGTCCAGCCGCATCCCCCTAGCCTCCGCCGTCACCAGCGACGCCGCCGCCCCATCCGCAAACAGACAATACGACACCAGCCGGTCCACCGCCGTCGTCCGCTGCAGATGCAGGGTGCACAACTCCACATTCACCACTAACACCCGCGCCCCAGCATCCGCCAGCACCGTCTCCCGCGCCTGCCGCAGCGCCGTCATCGCCGCATGACACCCCATGAACCCTATCACCGTCCGCTTCACCCGCGGCGACAACCCGAACATCTTCACCAGATCAATATCAATCCCCGGCGCATAAAACCCCGTGCACGTCGTCACCACCAGATGCGTCACCTCCGCCAGTTCCTCCCTCCCCAACCCTAACCCACTCACCGCCGCACCCGCCAGCACCGGTGCCTCCCTCCGGTACACCTCCATCCTCGCCTGCGTCGTCGGAAACCCACCATACTCGTAAAACGCCCCAGACCCAGTCTCTCCCAGCGCATGCTCCAGCACCGAATACCGCCGCTCAATCTGCGCCTGCACCGCAATCTGCTTCACCTTCCCCGCCAGCTCAGCCCCCTCAATCCAATGCGGCAGCGACTCGACAAAACTCCCATGCTGCTCGTGAACAGGGACCGCCGTGGCAACAGCATTGAGATAAGCAGGCATCTGGAAAATTCACAGCGGGTTCCGCGGGAATTCACCCGCTCAACCCAACACCTACGCCCGATAAACAGGAAATGCAGCGGTTTCCCGCTGCATTTCCCTGATTCTTACTCCTGACCCAATCCGATCAGTTGTTGTCCCACGACCCGATATTGTCCTTCCACGTCGACGCATCCCGGTCCTTCCCAGCCGACCAGATCAGCACCCGCTTCCGCAGCTTCGAACGACCCACCCCGCGGTCCTCCGTATTCGGGTTGTCCACTTCATTGTCGTAGTTGCTGTCGATCCGGATCTTAAACGGGCTGCCCCACGCATCCACAATCGAATAGTTGTTCTGCTCGTTCACCAGACCATCCACATTCCGCCCGTTCTGCATCTTCGCAGGCTTCATGTCCCCGATGTAATCCCGGTTCTTCGAATTCTGCGTCGGATTCTTGCCCAGCAGCGCCGTCACAATCCCTTCCGCCCCCGACGTGTCCGTGTCCGCATCCTTGTTGTTCCCTGACCCGGACGTCGGCGCAGGAAACCGACTGTAGTCACCATAGAAATTCTCAATCGCATTCACCAGCGCCATCTCCGTCGTCAGCGCCCCCTTGTTCCGCGCCTTCTCCATCACAAATCCATAGGCACTGAACGATCCCGCCACAAGGAGCGCGATGATCGCCACGACAACAAGCAGCTCAATGAGCGTGAACGCCGCGCGGTTCCGGCGGCCGGAGAAGGGGGTGCGTTTCATGATAAATGGAAAGTTGCCCGGGAAGGGTGAACTTTTTTCCCGGAGATGCCCCGCAGATACCAAACCGCTCCGCAAAAGACAACGAGTTTATGATGTAAATACACCGTCGGGGATTCCCTGAAGCCGCACGCAGCGTCTCCCACCTCATCCCAGCAGCTTGTCCCGCTCCAGCTTCAACCCCATCTTCCGGTACAACGTCGCAATCGACACCCCAAGCATCGACGCCGTCTTCTCCCGCGACCCCTCATTATACCTCAGGGTCTCCCGGATGAACACCCGCTCCTGCTTCTTGATGAACTCCGTCAGCTTCGTCCCGATCGGCAGCACCTGCCTCGTCCGCCCGCTCTCATCCTCACTCACCTCCACCTTCTGACTGATCTTCGACGGCAGATCCACCGGCCGGATCCGCCCATCCTCCGCAAACGCACACGCTCGCTCAATCGCATGCCGCAATTCCCCGATGTTCCCAGGCCACCCGTACTCGCTCAGCAGCTGCATCGCATACTTGTCCACCTCAAGCTTCGCCACCCCCCCGCGCCGCGCCAGCACCTCCAGAAAATGCTCCGTCAGCAGCGGGATGTCCTCCCGACGCTGCCGCAGCGGCGGCAACGATATCTGAATCACCGAAATCCGGTAACACAAATCCCCACGGAACTTCCCCTCCCGCACCAACTGCTCCAAGGGCACCGTCGTCGTCGCCGCCAGCCGGAAATCCACCTCCCCCCGCTCCGACCCCGCCATCCGCCGGTTCTGCAACTCCTCCAGCCAACCGTCCAACTGCGCCTGCAGCCGCAACGGCAGCGCATTGATCTCCTCCAAAAGCACCATCCCGCCCTCCGCCCGCGTGAAAATACTCCGCCCACCCCCACTCCCAAACAACTCCTGCTCCAGCAACTCCGCAGGCAACCCCGAACACTGCAGCACCTTGAACGGCGCAGCCCCCCTCCGGCTCATCTGATGCACCGCCCTCGCCACCATCTGCTTCCCAACCCCAAACTCCCCCTCCAGCAGCAACGGGCTCTCGTTGTCCGCCACCCGCGCCGCCACCCGCAGAATCTCCTGCACCGCCCGACTCTCCCCAACAATCGGCACCGGTACCCCCACACCCGCCACCACCACCCCAGCCGTCTCCGCCACCACCGCTTTCCCAGCCACCCGACCCTGCGTCAGCGCCCGCTCCACCGTCCGCCTCAAATCCTCCAGCTCGAACGGCTTCGTCAGATAATCAAACGCCCCCAGCTTCATCGCCTCCACCGCCGTCTCCACACTCGCAAACCCAGTCACCATCACCACCGCCGTCCCAGGATACCCCCTCCGGCACTCCTGAATCACCTCCAACCCGTTCATGTCCGGTATCTTCAAATCCACCAGCAGCAACTCCGGCCGCACCTCCCCAACCGCAGCCATCCCTTCTCGCCCACTCCCACGCGCCACCACCTCATGCCCCATCTGACGACACACCTGCACCATCAACTCAAGAATCGAAGGATCGTCGTCAATGATGACTATGCGGGCCATGTAGTTTTCAGCAGCAAATGGTGAACAAATTCTCCCGGATCTCTCAAATGATCCGGATTATCACATCTGATTGACATTCCTGCCCCCGAAAGGCAAGCCCAATCCTCCCCCTCCCTCCGCCCACCCCTCGGCAGGTCTCCCCCTCCCACCGAATTCAGAGCCCCCCGACACCATCGCCCCAAACACACCCCACCACCCTCCACCAGCCTCAACGTGCCGCCGTCGGACGACCACAATCGGACACGACCGCAATTGGACAGACCTCTTCGGACCTCTTCGCGGTGTCCTCGCTGATCCCGTAACAAGCTGTCCCGACCTCCCTGCGCCCCCGAAAGAGGTCTGTCTTCTTGTCCCGCTCCCCGCGCCGAGCCGGCCCGCTCCGCCGCCACGGGACCACCGCATTCAGACAGACCTCTTCGCGGTGTCCTCGCTGATCCCGCAAGATGCCCCGAAGAGGTCTGGCCACTAACCCACCACACCCAGCCGGTCTTCACCATCAATTCCTCCATCGCTTCCGCCTCTGCTCCCGCCTCACGCCCCCAACATCGTCCCCCACCGCCACCTCACGAAAAAATACGCCGATACGGCTCCTCGAAGATTGACTTGGCATCCCCTCTTCCGCTCCAATCGCCCCGATTCGCGCCCCCCCCGGCGACTCACCCCCAACCCCATCCCCCACGATATGAGAAAACCACCAGTGTTATTCTGTGCCCTCGGCTTGCTCGCCGTCCCATGGGCCACCGCACATGCCTCCACCACCGTCTCTGCAGGCACCATCAGCTTCGTCAGAGGCCCCGCAGACCTCGACCTCTCCGGAACCTTCCCCTACGCCGTCAACTTCAGTTCCAATGACCCGGAACTCGTCGTCAACGGCGTCACCTTCGTCCCAGATACCGCCCCTCCCATCGGCGCTTCCTTCGTCACCCCCCAGTTCGTCTCCCCATGGCAGGCCACTCCCCAGTTCGGCACCAGCACAGACGAAAACAACCTCGAGCAGATCTATCAGGACATCCGCTGGGCCAACAACGCCGCCGGTGAACGCCTCGAAGCCCACTTCAACGTCACCCCTGGCCAAACTTACAAAATCCAAATCCTCGTCTCCGGGAACGGCCCCGAAAACCGCCGCTGGGACATCGAAGTCGAAGGCAACCTCTCCGTAGACGAGTTCACCTCCCTCGGCTTCTCCGCTCCCGGCACCATGCTGCCGCCGTACCGGAATAACACCAGCGTCGTCTTCACCCAGCAAGTCACCGCCACCGACGACTCCCTCGACGTCATCATGGGCAACCTCGGTGGCGAAAACGACCTCGGCGACCGCAACGCCATCTGGCAGGGCATCACCGTCGAACAAATCACCACCTCCCCAGACGACTCCGACGCCGACGGGCTCCCAGACGCATGGGAAACCCTCCACTTCACCAACCTCTCCCAGTCGTGGTCCGCCGACCCCGACAGCGATGGCCTCAACAACAGCGCCGAACTCACCCTCCGCACCCTCCCCAATAACGCCGACTCCGACAACGACGGCCTCAAGGACGGCGCAGACATCAGCAGCGGCGGCGACCCCATCGTCGCAGACTCCGACGGCGACGGCCTCTCCGATGGCCTCGAGGTCCTCACCCACCTCACCAACATCCGCATCACAGACACCGACTTCGACGGCCTCACCGACGGCGCTGAGGTCAATACCCACGGCACCAACCCCACCGACACCGACTCCGACAACGACGACTACCCGGACGGCGTCGAAGTCGCCAACGGCACCAACCCAGCCAACCCCGCCAGCTACCCGCTCCTCAGCAGCTCCGGCAGACCCCTCGTCGGTGGCGACGCCGGCGAAGGCCTCGACCTCGAAGGCACCTTCCCCTACGCCTTCAACGTCGGCACCAACGGCGCTCCCGGCGCCATCCGCAGTGTCAACTTCACCGACGACTCCGCCCCAGGCATCACCGTCGTCGCCCCCAACCAAATCCCCGGCTGGGCCTCCTTCCCCAACCTCGGCGACTCGGCCAATGACGACGTCCTCGAAAACATCCTCTGGTCCATCCGCTTCGGCCCAGTCGTCTCCGTAACCCTCACCGGCCTCACCCCCGGCAAACCCTACAAGCTCCAGCTCCTCTTCCTCGAACGCTGCTGCAACCGCGCCTGCGACATCTTCGTCGACGGTGTCCTCAAACTCGACGACTTCGCCCCCTACACCTTCCAGCCCAGCAATAACGGCACCCGCGGCGCTGCCGCCGTCATCGGCTTCCTCGCCAGCGGTACCTCCACCACCATCAGACTCGACGGCAACACCGTCACCAACCCGCTCTACACCGACCGTAGCCCGCTCCTCTGCGGCGTCACCCTCGAAGCCGTCACCGGCGCAGACGCCGACGGCGATGGCCTCGACGACCTCTGGGAAACTTCCAACTTCGGCAATCTCGCCCAAACCTCCACCGGCGACCCGGACAACGACAGCCTCACCAACCTCCAGGAACTCACCGCAGGCACCAACCCAACCACCTCCGACACCGACGCCGACGGCCTCTCCGACCGCGCCGAACTCGTCACCCACCTCACCGACCCCAGAAAGGCCGACACCGATGGCGACGGTCTCAGCGACCAGTACGAAATCGTCACCTCCCTCTCCAACCCTCTCTCCAGAGACTCGGATAGCGACGGCTACGGCGACCGCACCGAAGTAATCGCCGGCACCAACCCAGCTGCCGCAGCCAGCTACCCGCTCTTCTCCACCTCCATCGACACCTTCACGGGTGGCGACCCCGGCGAAGGCCTCGACCTCACCGGCTCGTTCCTCTACGCCGTCAACATCGGCTCCAACGGCGCTCCCCCAGGACCAGTCAACGGGGTCTTCTTCTCCGACGACTTCCAGCCAGGCATCTCCGTCAACACCATCAACGAAATCCCCAACTGGTTCGCCCCGGACTTCGGCAGCACCGAAAGCGACGATAACCTCGAATTGGTCATGCAATCCATGCGCTGGAGCCCCGCCCCAGCCAAACCAACCGTCGACCTCACCGGTCTCGTCCCCGGTCAAGCCTACAAGCTCCAACTCCTCTTCGCCGAATCCTGCTGCGCCGGCCGCGCCTTCGACATCGAAGTCGAAGGCATCGTCCGCGTCGACGAATTCAACCCAGCCACCGCTCAGGGAGGCGTCAACAACGCCCGCCAAGGCGCCGTCGTCACCCTCGCCTTTGTCGCCACCGACGATACCCTCAACATCGTCCTCAACGGCCAAAGCGTCTTCTCGCCAGCCAACATCGACCACAACTCCATCATCAGTGGCCTGACCCTCGAAACCCTCTCACTCGCAGACTCCGATACCGATTCCCTCCCGGATGCATGGGAAATCCAGTACTTCGGCAATCTCGCCCAGTCCGGCACCTCAGACACCGACTCCGACGGCCGCACCAACAGCGCAGAATTCGTCGCCAACACCCTCCCCAACAAGGCCGACTCCGACAACGACGGTCTCTCCGACGGCGCAGAATTCGCCCTCACCACCAACCCGCTCCTCGCCGACACCGACGGCGATGACCTCGTCGATGGCGCAGAATCCATGCGCAATACCAACCCGCTCGCCGCTGACACCGACGGCGACACCTTCCCCGACGCCGCTGAAATCATCGGCGGTTCCAACCCTCGCGCCGCCGCCAGCATCCCAGCCCCAGCCGCCACCGGCGTCTTCACCGGCGGCGACGCAGGCGAAGGCCTCGACCTCGAAGGCACCTTCCTCTACGCCTTCAACTTCGGGACCCCCGGAGCCGCCGGCACCGCAGGCTCGGTCGTCTTCTCCGCAGACAACGTCCCAGGCATCGGCTACTCCGCCCTCAACCAGATCCCGAACTGGCAATTCCCGGACTACGGCGGCTCCGCCAACGACGACACGCTCGAACGCGTCATGCAGTCCATCCGCTGGGCCGGTGCCCCAGACACCGTCCGCCTCCAACTCGCAGGACTCGAACCAGGCCGCCGCTACAAACTCCAACTCCTCTTCCCGGAAACCGGCACCGCACGCGGCTTCGACGTCAAAGTCGAAGGCGGGGTCGTCGCCGACGACTTCTTCCCAGGCAACTACCAAGGGCCAGTCGTCACCCAGGGAGCCATGGTCAGCTACGAGTTCACCGCTCACGACTCCGTCCTCCGCATCGAACTCGACGGAGCCGACACCTTCGCACCGGACAAAAACCCGATCCTCGCAGGCCTCACTCTCGAGTCCCTGCCGATCATCCCGGCCAGCCTCAACATCGTCACCGTCACCTCCTCCGGTGTCAACTTCACCGCCACCGGCACCCCCGGCGGCGTCTACGCACTCGACTACAGCCCAGCCCTCTCCGCAGGCACATGGTCCGAGGTCAATGACAACGTCACCATGAACGCCAGCGGCTCCGCTTCGGTCACCGACGCCATCCCCGCTCACCGCACACCCGGCAGCGGCTTCTGGAGGCTCCGCAACCCAGCCGTCCGGCCTAACCCCTGATCTAGCTCAGGCTCCCCTCACGGCGGGTGTCGCGTTCATCGCGGCACCCGCCTTTTTCTTGCCCGGACACCTAACTTCCGCAGCCAGACCGCAATCCTCACCTCACCTCACCGCTCACGCGGCCCCATCCCATCCCTCAGCGCAGCCGGAAATCGTACACCAGCACCTTCTTCGCCAGCGGCTTAATGATCGTCTCCGCCGCCGCCTTGTGATCCGGATGCTCCACATACGCCTGCATCGCCGCCTCATCCGCAAACCGCATGCTGATCGCCACATCATACGTCCCATCAATGATCGGCCGCCCCCCAGGCACACACGTCCCCACCGTCAGATCCCTCACCCCGGGAATCGCCCGGAACTCCCGCGACGCCGCCACCACGCGCTCCCGGTCCGCCGCATCCCCAGGCTTCTTCAGCCACACCACCACCACATGCTGCACCCCCGTCGACACCGGCACCTGCACACACGACACCATCATCGCCGCCGCCGCGGCCCCAATCATCATCCGGATTCTCTTCATCGTTTTCTCTCAGTAAAGTTCCACCGGCGAACGCTTGCCGTCTTCCACAGACAGCACCGACGCCTTCTCCTCCCCTAGCGTGTCCACCCGCAGCTTCCACACGTCCTCGTTCAGCTTGTCAAACCGGCTCCGGCTCCACGGATCAGGCTCCGCCATCCGCTTCTTCGCACGCTCAATCCGCCGCAACGCATCGTCCAGCACCGTATGCTCCAGCCCCTGCAGATGCACATGCGCCTGCTCTACCATCTCAATCCGGTGACAGATCATCACCAGATCATTCCCCGCTCGCACCGCCTCCTGAATCGCCTGCTCAAACGTCACCTCATTCAGAATCGCCCCCATATCAAGATCGTCCGTCATCACCAGCCCGTCGTCAAACCCTAGCTGATCCCTCAGAAAACCCTGAATGATGTTCCGCGACAGGCTGCTCGGCCACCGCTCCCGCTCCGCATCAAAATCCGGAAACCACGCGTGCCCGATCATCATCGCATCCAGCTCCCCCAGCAGCGCCGAAAACGGCATCACTTCCTCTCCTAGCAACTCCTCCCGCGTCCGCCGGATCACCGGCAGATGCTCGTGCGGATCCACATCCGCACTCCCATACGTCGGAAAATGCTTCCCGCACGACAACACGCCTTCCTTCCTCATCGCCCGATTGAACACCCCCGCATTCGTGATCACCTCCTGCGGATTCCTCCCGTAACACCGCCCCTTCAGCGAATTGTCAGCCTGATCATCATACGAAATATCCAGCACCGGACACAGATCCAGATTGAACCCGAACAACCTCAGCAGCTGCCCAGTCAACTGCCCGTGCCGCCGGATCAGCTCCGCATCCCCCTTGTCCCGCAACGCCTGCGCATTCGGCGGCTCCTGCCCTATCAAACGCAGCCGCGACACCCGCCCGCCCTCCTGGTCAATCGTAATGAACGGCTCCGTCTCCGAAATGTCCCGCAGATCATCAATCAGCTTCCTCAATTGCTCCGGCGACTGAATGTTCCGGCCAAACAGAATGAATCCTCCCGGCTGCAGCGCCTTGAACCGCCGCGCCGTGTCAGCGTCAAGCTCAGGCCCAGGCACCCCAGTCAGCAGCAGTTGTCCAATGCGTCGCGATTCCATAAGTTTTGTCAGGTTTTAGCTCTCTTCAGGATGGAAATGGCTCCGGCTCCAGCGGCGGCGGCCCCGCCTCCGCTCGCCTCGTGTCGCTGTACAAACGCCCCCCGCGCAGCGCAATCACCCGCCCCGTCCGCTCCGCCAGCACCGGATCATGCGTCACAATCACCAGCGTCGTCCCCGACTCCCGGTTCAGCGCAAACAGCATGTCCTCCACCGTCTCCTTCGACTCCGCATCCAGATTCCCCGTCGGCTCGTCCGCAAACAAAATCGCCGGCCGGTGAATGAACGCCCGCGCCAGCGCCGTCCGCTGCTGCTCCCCGCCACTCATCTGCACCGGAAAATGATCCATCCGATGCCCTAACCCCACCTTCTCCAGCAGCACCCGCGCCTGCTCCCGGTCCGCCTTCCGCCCCTGCAGCTCCAGCGGCACCAGCACATTCTCCATCGCCGTCAGCGTCGGCAGCAGCTGAAAATTCTGAAACACAAACCCCACCTTCTCATTCCTCAGCTTCGCCCGCGCATCCTCCCCCAGCGCCGTCAGATCACTCCCGTCCAGCACCACCCTCCCCCCCGTCGGCAGATCCAATCCCGCACACAACCCCAGCAGCGTCGACTTCCCGCTCCCAGACGGCCCCGTCACCGCACAAATCTCTCCCCGCCCCACCCCGAAACTCACATCATCCAACACCGTAATCTCTCCCGCCGCCGTGCGGTGCGTCCGGCTGATCTGCTGAATGTCAAGTAGCGCCATATCGGTTGTCTGGCCCCGCTCCTACCCCACAGCCAGCCCACGCGAAAACGGAAATTACACCTCCTTTTCACCCCTCACCCCGCCTCCGCTACACCCATTGACACTCCTCACCCCGCCGCCACTGTGCCCACCTTATGCGCATCCTCTCAGGCATCCAGCCCTCCGGCCGTCTGCACCTCGGCAACTACTTCGGCATGATGCAACCCGCCATCTCCCTCCAGGACGAAGGCGACGCCTTCTACTTCATCGCCGACTACCACTCGCTCACCAGTCTCCAGGACCCCAAAGCCCTCCGCACCCACGTCCTCGACCTCGCCCTCGACTTCCTCGCCTGCGGCCTCGACCCCGCCAAAGCCACCTTCTTCCGCCAGAGCGACGTCCCCGAAGTCTGTGAACTCGCATGGATCCTCAGCACCCTGACGCCCATGCCCATGCTCGAAAACTGCCACAGCTACAAAGACAAAACCGCTCGCGGCCTCACCCCCAATCACGGGCTCTTCGCCTACCCCGTCCTCATGGCCGCAGACATCCTCATCTACGACAGTGACCTCGTCCCCGTCGGCCAGGACCAGAAACAGCACGTCGAAGTCACCCGCGACATCGCCACCAAATTCAATCACACCTTCGGCGAAACCCTCCGCCTCCCCAAATCCCGCATCAAAGAAGATGTCGCCAAAGTCCCCGGCCTCGATGGCGAAAAAATGAGCAAAAGCTACGACAACACCATCACCATCTTCGAACCCGAAAAAGCCCTCCGCAAAAAAGTCATGGGCATCAAAACCGACTCCACCCCAGTCGAAGAACCCAAAGACCCCGACGCCAGTCTCATCGTCGATCTCTTCAAACTCGTCGCCCCCGAAGCCGACGTCGACACCCTCAAAGCCGACTTCCGCCGCGGCGGCACCGGCTACGGCGACTTCAAAAAACGCCTCTTCGAAGCCATCTGGCTCCACTTCGAACCCATGCGCCAGCGCCGCGCCAACCTCGAAAACAACCTCGACTACGTCCACGAGGTCCTCCGCAAAAGCGCCGATCGCGCCCGCTCCATCGCCCAAACCACCATGGACCGCGTCCGCCTCGCCTCCGGCCTCCGCTGACCCGCCCCACAGCCCGTTTCGGTCACTCCGGTCTTGCCGCTCCCGGCTCCATGGCGGAACGATGAATCATTAATCACTCCGCTACCGCCATGGATCCCGCCAACACGCCCGACATGCTGCCGCCCCTCGGCCTCCTGTCGGAACTCGACGACTCCCTCCGCGCCAAACTCGCCCGCGCCGGCCGATTCGCCGCCATCCCCGTCGGCACTCGTCTCGCCACCCAGGGCGAACCCCATCAGACCCTCACCGTCCTCCTCTCCGGCAAGGCCAAGGTCTCCTGCCACGCCCACGGTTCTTACCTCGAACTCGCCACCATCCTCCCAGGCGAAACCGTCGGCGAAATGAACATGATCGACCCCCAGAAGGCCAGCGCCGATGTCGAAATCATCGAACGCGCCGACATCTGGACCATCGACGACGACCAGTTCACTCACATCGTCCAGACCGACCCCCACGCCGCCTTCCTCGTCCTCAAATGGCTCGGCCGTCTCCTCTGCCGTCGCCTCCGCGCCAACGCCGACAAAATGCTCGCCCGCGAAGAACTCACCCGCCAGACGTTCCGCGAAATGGACTACTGACCGCTCAAGGCCCAGCCCTCACGGCACCCGCGGAAACTTCCCGAAGTCAGGCTTCCGCTTCTCCACAAACGCATTCTTCCCCTCCTTCGCCTCCTCGCTCATGTAATACAGCAAGGTCGCGTTCCCAGCCAGATCAAGGAGCCCCATCTGGCCGTCGCAATCCGCATTCAGCGCCGACTTCAGACACCGCAACGCCAGCGGGCTGTGCTGCAGAATCTCCCGCGCCCACTTCAGCGTCTCCGCCTCCAGCTCCGCCAGCGGCACCACCGCATTCACCAATCCCATCTCCAGCGCCTGCTGCGCATCATACTGCCGGCACAAAAACCAGATCTCCCGCGCCTTCTTCTGCCCCACAATCCTCGCCAGATACGACGACCCCAGCCCGCCATCAAACGACCCCACCTTCGGCCCAGTCTGCCCGAACCGCGCATTGTCCGCCGCAATCGTCAGATCGCAGACCACATGCAGCACATGCCCGCCCCCGATCGCATACCCAGCCACCATCGCGATCACCGGCTTCGGCAACCCACGGATCTTCTTCTGCAAATCCAGCACATTCAGCCGCGGCACCCCGTCACTCCCCACATACCCCGCATGCCCACGCACCTTCTGGTCACCTCCCGAACAAAACGCCTTCTCTCCCTCCCCCGTCAGCACAATCACCCCAATCGACGGATCCTCATGCGCCAGATCAAACGCATCCAGCAACTCCTTCACCGTCAGCGGCCGAAACGCATTCCGCACCTCCGGCCGGTTGATCGTGATCTTCGCCACCCCGTCCTCCGTCTTCTCAAAGCGGATGTCCGTATACGATTTGATTGATGTCCACATAATGTCAGTCCCAACGGGTTCAATTTCAGAAAATCAGCAGCGCAGCACACCATCGCACCACACCACCAGTAACAACGCACCCAGAGCCCCGACGGTTCCCCGCCACTCGCTCCTTCTAAACCTGAACCCGCCACCCCACCATTTGCAACCCCAGACCTGACTCCAACCCCGCGCAACGTAGGACGGACATTCCTGTCCGTCATTCCCTCTCCCCACACGCTCCTCTCCCCACAAGCCCCCCTTCTCACTTCCCACTTCTCACTTCCCACTTCTCACCTCCCACCTCCCGCAATCCGCTCTGCCGCGTTCACTGCTCGAGCCGCTGTCGCGCAGCAGCCGAAAGAAATGCAAACGGCTCCCTTTCAAAACGACGGGCCTCTCGAGGCTTGATGCGACGCTCCACAATCGGCGCACCATCCCGTGAGAAATAGTAGAACGAATCACGCTCTTGCCCAACAATATCAAGCCGCCGGGTCGTGCCGACCAACGCACCCCACGACGGCAACGTGACTGATTCGTACGTCACCCAGTACTGCTTTCCAAAAACCCTCCACGTCCCTTCCAAAACCACCAACACGGGCGGCTTCCTGTCATCCTCCACCTGAAACCGCTGTTCGGTGAACGTTCCGTCCGACCGGCGAACCGTGAAGGACTGCGAAAAATCAAAGTTGTCGAAAACCCATCCGCCAACCGCAAGTTCATGCGCAGAAGAACCCCGCAGCCCACAACCCGTCGAGACGCATCCCGGAAGAAATGAAACCATCACGACGATCAGAAAATTGCGCATCTTGATCCCCAATTAAGCTCGTCCCGCCCACCCCGGCAACTCGCAGAACCCCCCGCCTCTCCCAGCAAGCCCCGGGACCACGAGGCTACGCACCTCCCCACCAGCCCTTCGCGCCTTCGCTCCTTCGCGTGAATCCCCCTCTCCCAACACGCCCCCTTCCCCATTCCGACTTCTCACTTCCCACTTCTCACTTCTCACTTTCTTCCGGCCCCACCGCCACCAGCACCGGAGCCGCCGTGAAATACCGCCGGCACACCGCCGCCACTTCCTCCACCGTGATGCTCCGCACCCGCTCCAGCACCGCTTCATAGTGGTCAAACCCTAACCCGTACAACTCATCCAGCGCACACTGCTGCGCCAGCCCCGCACTGCTCTGCGTCTGCATCGCCTGCTTCCCGATCCACGTCTTCCGCGCCCGATCCAGTTCATCCGCCAGCAATCCCTCACGCGCTAGCAGTTCAATCTCCTTCAGCAGCTCATCCCGCGCAAACTCCAGCTTCTCCGGAGCCGTGCTCAGATAAAACGCAAACACCCCCGGAGCCATCCCGATGATCTGCGTCGTCCCCACACTGTACGCCAGTCCATGCTGCTCCCGGATCCGCTCGAAAAACCGACTCGCCATGTCACTGCACGCTTCATCAATCAGATCCAGCGCCGTCCGGTCCTCATGCGTGATCCCAACCGTCGGATACCCCGCCACCAGAAACGCCTGACGCTTGTCCTTCACTAGCGCAATCGTCTGCCCCGCATGCACCGGCGGCTCCGGCAGCGTCGCCCCGTCCCGCCGCGGCCCCTCCGGCAATCCCGCCAGCGCCCGCGCCACCACTTCCCGCGCTTCCTCAAATCCCACATCACCCACCACCGCCACCACCGCATTCCCAGTCACCACCTGCTCCCGATGCAACGCCAGAATCTCCTCCCGCCCGATCCTCGCCAGCGACTCCGGCGTCCCCTCGCGGTTCAGCGAAAACGGATGCGTCCCGTACACCGCACGCCGCAGCGCCTGAAACGCTAGGAACGACGGATGGTCCTCCTGCTGCTTCAGCGCCGCCGCCTGCCGCGACGCCTCACGCTTCACCTCATCCTCCGGAAACGACGGCTCCAGCAGCACCTCCGCCCACAACGCCAGCCCCTGCTCGAAGTCCGGCCGCAGCACCTGCGCCGATACCGAAAAACTGCTCCCCCCACTGTCCGCCCCAATGCTCCCGCCCCCACTCTCAATCAGATCCGCAATCTCCTCCGATCCCCGCCGCGCCGTCCCCTTCACAAACGTCCGCGCCATCAGCCGCCCAATCCCGCTCGACTCCACCGTCTCCGCCAGCAACCCGCCCCGCAGCGTCGCATGCAGCGAAACCACCGGCAGCCGCCGGTCCTCACGCACCAGCAGGGTCAATCCGTTAGGATAGACATGCCGCCGCACCGGCTCCGCTCGCAGCCCGTTCACCGCCACCGTCGTCTTCGCAAGGCTCCCCGGCGGATTGATCGAAACACTCGTCAGCCCCTGCGGCGTCAGCCACTCCCGCGCCACCCGCTGCACCTGCTCCGGCGTCACCCGGTCCACCGCTTCCAGATAATGACTCGTGAAATCCGCATTCCCCGCACTGTGCCAGTTGCTCCCCACATCACTCGCCTGACCGCGCGTCGTCGTCAGTCCCGACAGCTGATCCGCTAGGAACATCCGCCGCGCCCGCCGCACATCCGCCTCCGTCACCCCGCTGTCCTGAATCGCCCGCACCTGATCCAGCATCGCCGCCTCCGCCGCCTCGCGCTTGTCAGGGTCACACTCCGCACTCGCATAGAATATCCCGCTCAGCACCGGCGTGTACGCCCCAGCCCCCACCGAATGCACCAGCGCCTTCCGCTCCCGCACCTCCCGCCACAACCGCGATGTCCGCCCGCTCCCCATCAGCGTCCCTAGCACCTCGAGCGCCGGCGTGTCCGCATGCAGCAATCCCGGAATACGCCACGCCAGCTCCAGCCGCGTGATCTCCGTGCTGAACTCCGTATGCGCCGCCCGCGCCGCCGTCTGCACCGGTTCCTCCGGCAGATACAAATGCGCCGACGGCCGCGACTCCACCTTCCCGAACCGCTCCTCGACCAGCCGCTCCACCGTCTCAATATCCGTATCCCCAGCCACCACCACAAACATCCGCTCCGGCGTGTACCGCTCCTGCCAGTACCCAAACGCCGCATCACGCTCCACCGTATTGAATAACTCCAGCCGCCCAATCACCGGCTCACGATACGGATGCTCACGATAAACCGTGCTGAACATCAGCTGACTCACCGTCCGCCCCGGATCGTCCCGCCCCATGTCAATCTCCCGCCGGATCACATCCTTCTCCTTCTCAAACTCCGCATGCGGAAACCGCGCCGCCGTCGTCAGATCCGCCAGCACCCCCAGCGCCGTATCTAACCCCTCCCGCAGGGTGTCGATCCAGTACACCGTCCGGTCAAACGACGTGTACGCATTCAGCACCCCACCCGTCTCCTGCACCAGCCGCGCCACAGCCCCCGGCCCATGCGCCCCCGCTCCCTGAAAAACCATGTGTTCCACAAGGTGCGACACCCCCGTGCCCAGCAGATTCGCCTCCATGATGCTCCCCGTCCGCACCCACACCTGCGCACTCACCAGCGGCGCACTCCGGTCCTCCTTGAACAGGATCTCCAGCCCGTTCGCAAGGCGCCGGTGCTGCACGCCAGAGAGTGGAAACGCAACTGTCCCCTCAGGAGAGGCAGCAAGATCAGGGGAACTGGTTCGGGCAAGCATGGGGAATTTCCGGAACCGCAACGCAACGGTCCTTTTCCCATCTACGCAAGCGGATCACTCCACCGCCCTCCATCTCACTCAATATCCGCCTTGCCCGGCTCAATCAGCAGCGGCCGCCCAGCCGTCCCAGGCGATACCACCGGCACCGGCGCCGCCGGAATCGCCGGAGCCACCTGAATCGCCGGCTTCACCACCACGCTCTTCTCATCTTCCCCGGCCTTCTTGTCAGGATCCACTTTCTCCTTCCCCTCCTCCTCCGCTTCCGGAGGCGCACTCGCCACCACCGACGTGTACGGATCCTTCCCCAGCACCGTCGCCGCACTGATCCTCACCGGAATCGCATCCGCCGCCGCCAGCGCCGGATTCACCCCAGTCGGCCCAGTCGGCGGCACCGGCACCCCCGGCTCCGCTATAAACCCCGTCGCCGCCGTCTCCCCGCCAATCGTGTGCAGCTTGCACACGTTCCCCAGCTTCGACCCGCCACGGATATACTCCATGTACGAAATCTTCGTCAGCTTCTCCCGCGTCGGATCCGCAGGATCAGGCCGCATCTCCAGACACGCATCCGACGCCACATCCCCAGACAACTCGCACAATTCCACCAGACTCAACCCCTGCGGCTCCGCAAAATCCGCCGGCTCCTTCCCCTCACGCACCGACGCATTCATCACATCCACCCACACCGGCAGCGCCGTGTGCCGCCCGAACGCAAACGGATACACCTGCTCACGCTTGTCCAATCCCACCCACACCGCACACGTCACCTCACTGCTGTACCCCGCAAACCACAGGTCGCTCGAATTGATATGCGTCCCCGTCTTCCCAGCCACCGGCATCGGCTTCAACCCAAGCTCCCGCGCATTCGACGCCGTCCCGATGTCCAGCAGCATCGATTCCTCCAGACAACTGTGCGTCATCCACGCCGCCGCAGGATCCGTCACCGGCACCTGCTTCGCCCCCTCCTCCGCACGCTTCCAGATCGTCCGCCCCTCCGGATTCTCAATCCTCGTCACAAAATGAATGCCCTCCGGCCGCGTCCCCCCATTCGGAAACGTCGTGTACGCCAGCGCCATGTCCTTCACAGATACGTCCTGACGACCCAGCAGCACCGCCGGATCCGCCGGCATCTCCCCAAGCCCCGCCCGCTTCGCCAGCGCCGTCACCTTCTCCACCCCGATTTCCAGCCCTAGCCGCGCCGCACAGTTGTTCTTCCCCTGAATCAGCGCCTTCCGCACCGACGTCGTGTCGTCATGCTGAATGTTGAACGTCTCCACCCCTAACTCCCCCAGCGTCCCGCTCGTCGCACCCAGCATCACCCGCGTATTGTCCATCCGCTGATCAATGATCCGGCTCCCCGGAAACCACTTGTCCTCAAACGCCGCCGTATACACAAACGGCACAAACGCCGTCGCCGCCGGCCGCTTCGTCAGCAGCACCCGGTTGTACTGCGACTGCCCGAAATTCCGCCCGCCCGCCATCGCCAGCACCCCGCCCGTCCGGTTGTCCACCGCAATCCCCGCTCCCTGCAGGTACGCCGGCCGCGGCGCATCCTGCGGCAACCCGTTCGCCTTCCGGTGCGCCTCCAGCTTCGCCGTGAAATCCGCCAGCTTCTCCCGGTCCTTCGGATAATCCTCACGCTGCTCCACCTCCGCTAGCCGCTTCATGAAGCTCGCCTCCATCGCCTGCTGCATCCCCGAATTAATCGTCGTGTGCACCCGGAACCCCTTCCCCGCGATCCCCTCCACCCCAAGTTCCGTCAGGATCCCTTCCACCTCATCCTCAATCTCATGCTGCACATACCCGGCCGCCCGCACCGTGTCCGACGGCTTCACCCCCAGCGGCTGCCCCTTCAACACCACCGCTTCCTCCCGCGTCAGATAGTTCCGGATCACCATCCGGTCGATCGTCTGGTCCCGCTCCCGCAACGACAGCTGCGGATCATTGATCGGATTGTAAAACCGCGGGCTCTTGATCAGCCCAATCAGCGTCGCCGCCTCCGCCTTCGTCAGTTGTCGCGTCGTCTTGCTGAAATACCCCTGCGCCGCCGCCTCGATCCCGAAAAACCCCTTCCCGAACGGAATCCGGTTCAGATACAGCTCGATGATCGTCGGCTTCTGATAGTGCCTCTCAATCCGCTCCGCCAGATAGATCTCCAGCAGCTTCCGCTCCCGCGTCCGCTCCGTCAGCCCATAAGTATTCCGCGCCAGCTGCTGCGTGATCGTACTCGCCCCCGATACCAACCTGCCCGCAAACAAACCATCCTTCGCCGCCCGCGCAATCCCCCGGTAATCCACCCCCTTGTGCTCCCAGAACCGGCTGTCCTCCGTCGCCACCAGCGCATCAATCAGATACTGCGGCATGTCACTGTACTGCACCAGCGTCCGGTTCTCATTCGCCAGCCGCCCGATCTCACGCCCGTCCCGGTCCAACAGAATACTGCTCTGCTCGAACTTCCCCAGCAGGCTCAAATCAAAGGTCTCCGCCTTCTCCTGAAACTGCACAAGGTAACTCCGCAGGCTCAGCCACGTCACCACCCCCGCCGCCAGCAGCGTCAGGGCTGTCACCCGAAACCACGGCCGCTTCCACAGCGGCATACGGTTCCGGCGTCGCGCCGGAAGCTGTTCCGGACGGATCTTGATGAGGTCTCCGATCATAAGCAGTTTGCCCTCGCCGCAACACGCGCAGCGAAACAGCAGAACCCCCATCCTCACGCCCCATCGCAAAAATGCAAAAGGGGATGCGCCCGGCTCACCGACCCCTCAGCAGCGCCACCAATCCCCGCCCGTACTCCCGCCACAATGCCTCCACCTCCCCCGGCGCCCGCGCCGGCAACTCCATCGTCAGCACCGCCCCACCCAAAGTCTCCCCAAACCACGCCCCCAGCGACCCAGGCCTCGCCCCAAGCTTCTTCACCGGCAACCCACTCCCCTCCGCCAGCACCCGCGCCAGCCGCTCCGTCTCCGGCGGCCCGTCCCAGTCAATGCACGCCAGCGGCTGATGAATCGTCACAATCAACTCCGGCCGTCGCTCGAGTATAAACGCCGCCAACGCCCGGCTCTCCGGCTCCGACAACGCCCCAGACCCAAACCTCACCCGCTCCTCACGATTGTCCGCAGGAAAATTCCGGTTCAAATCCACCCCTCTTCGGTTGAACCGCCGCCCCGTCGCCAGTCCGTCAGGATTCGCCACCGGCAGAAGGTGCAAAGTCACCCCCTCCAGCAACGCCGGATTCGCCTCCAGATGCTCCCGCAGTCTCTCCAGCAACGGCGTCCCCGCCCCCTCACTCCCGTGAATCGACGCCATCATCAGCACCACCCGACTCCCCTGCCCGTGCGTCGTCACCCCAATCGCCCCCCCCCCCCCCCCACGCCCCCACTCCCCCCCCCCCCCCCCCCCCCCCCCC
>JAIXVE010000053.1 GCA_027483175.1 Verrucomicrobiaceae bacterium
CGCCACGCCACCACCGCCTCGTGATCCACCCCCGCCCGCACCACCTCCGCCCCCGCCCCAGCCTCCGCCAGCACCGCCCCCTGCTCGTCAATAACCGCACTCGCCCCCTCATACACAAACGCAGGATCCGTCCCGCAACGGTTCACCCCGATCACCACCGCCTGGTTCTCCACCGCCCGCGCCCGCAGCAACAGCGACCAATGATGCGTCCGCTTCGACGGCCAGTTCGCCACCACCACAAAACAATCCGCCCCAGCCGCCGCCGCCGCCCGGAAAATCTCCGGAAACCTCAGGTCATAACAAACAAACGGAGCCACCGTGAACCCACCCCACCGGAACAACTCAATCCGCTCCCCCGCCCGCCACACCAATCCCTCACCAGGCGGCGAAAACGGATGCAGCTTCCGGTACGCCCCCATCTCCCGACCATCCGGCCCCAGCACCACCGCCTCATTCGCCGCCCCATCCTCCCGCCACCGCGCCACCCCAGCCACCATCGTCACCCCATAACGCCGCGCCAGCTCCCCCAGCGCCCGCACCCCGCTCCCGTCATCCGCCGACCGCTCCGGATCCATGCTGAACCCGGACAACGCCATCTCCGGCAGCACCACCAGCGCACCCCGCGCAGGCATCGCCTCCTCCAGCATCGCTCCCACCACCGCCAGATTCGCCTCCCGATCCTGCCAGACAATGTCCGTCTGCAGCACCACCACTTCCCCAACAGCTGAAATCTCGGCATTCTTCATCATAAAAAAACGGGTGCTCCCAGGCTCACACTCTCCCGCTCCCCCATTCCTCGCAACCGTTCCGTCAGAACGAT
Source organism: Verrucomicrobiaceae bacterium (assembly GCA_027483175.1). Taxonomy (GTDB): domain Bacteria; phylum Verrucomicrobiota; class Verrucomicrobiia; order Verrucomicrobiales; family V1-33; genus V1-33. Next base: position 821 of record JAIXVE010000053.1, read on the forward strand.
CCCTTCAGCATCTGCGCAATCGGAAACGGTCCCTTCGAGTGCGGCCCCCAGAACACCCGCAGCATCACCGACGCCGTCCAGCAGTCCTCACCACCCAAGGTCGCATACTCCAACCCGGTCATCACCTTGATCCGATGCGCCGCCACATGATAGTTCAACCCGGCATACACCGCCTGATACAAGTCTCCCGTGCTCATCCCCGCACTCCGCTCATACCGGCGCTGCGCCGACAATCCGTGGTCCTCATCACTCACCGCAATCTGATACCGCGTCGCCAGCTGCAGCTTGTCCGTAATGAACCACGCCGGCTGCACATTGATCCCGAAATCGTTCGCCCCCACCACGCTCCCTAACCCCGCCGTCGCCTCCGCCACCAGCGAAAACGGCCCCTCCGTCAGAATCAGCGCCGCCGCCACCCCGTCGCCAAACCAGTTCAGATTCGTCGCGTTCCCATTCGCCTCACTGTGCACGTACCCCACATTCAAATACGCCGTGTCCGCCCCGAACGCCCGCCCCAGATCCAGCGTCGCCGACGCCAGAAACGACCACCCGGAATCCAATTCGGTAAACGCACTCCACTTGTCGCTCGTCGTCGCATTCGAAAACACCCCGGTGTAATAACTCCACTCCCCCGCTTTCCCTGACAACGTCACCGCCGGCGTGTAATCCAGCCCGAACATGTTCGTCAGCATCCCCCGCTCGAAATAGTTAAGGTAACGGCTCGAGACATTCCGGTCATGCGTGAACCGGTGCTTCTGCTGCCCCACCGTCAGCGTCACCGCTTCGTTGAGCCGCCACCCCGCCCACAGCTCCGTAAACCCATTGTAAATCGGATCCATCTCACTCCCGCTCACCATCTGCGCATGCACCGTCAGATTCCTCAGCAGCCGCGCCTGCCCCCCTATCCGAAACCGCCGGTTCTCCCAGTCCTCATCACGCCCGTTGCTCCCTTCCGCCAGATGATACTGCCCGTGATACCGCCCCAGAAACCACAGCTCCTGCAGCACCGGATCATTCTCATTCCGGTACAGCAATCCCAGATTCTCCAGCTTCTCCCCAAGCGTCCGCTCCGCCTCAGCAGGCACCGCCGTCACCGGCAGCGGATCACCACCGCCAACCGCGGAAACAAGACTCGCAGCAAATGCCGCCATTAGTACCGGTTTGCACATGACACGTTAGGGGAAAGCATCGGTTCTCCGCTCAGACGCCCGGATCTCGTCGCTCATTCCCAGCCATCCATTCGCCGCCGCACGCCCGTCCGCAACCTGAAACGCGTTAGCCACCTCCTTCCACCACCCGCTCCCCACCCCAGTCTCAAGGAAGGCACTCCCCCGCCAATACGTACTCCTCCCCTCCAATCTCATGCCCGCCACCTTCAAAGACTACTACGCCACCCTGGGCATCCCCTCAGACGCTTCCCCCGCAGACATCAAACAGGCCTTCCGCAAACTCGCCAGAATCCACCACCCGGACACCGCCACTGACAAATCCTCCGCCGAAGCCACCTTCAAGGAAATCAACGAAGCCCACGAGGTCCTCAGCGACCCCGAAAAACGCGCCCGCTACGATCAGCTCAAATCCCTGCCACCCGAACCCGATCCCCAGAACCCCACCGCCAGCGACCGCGACTTCCACTTCACAGGCACCGGCTTCAGCGACTTCTTCGAACAATACTTCGCCTCCGGCACGCCCTACGGCTTCCCTCACGCCCACTCCCGCCACGCCCAATCATCCCACGCCCCCACCCGCGGCAGCGACATCGAAGGCGATCTCCTCGTCACCCTCGAGGAAGCCATGCACGGCACCACCCGCCCGCTCTCCCTCCAATCCATCGACCGCCACACCGGCAAAACCTCCTCCCGCAACTTCGAAGTCCGCATCCCACCAGGCGCTACCGATGGCCGCCGTCTCCGCATCCCTGGCGAAGGCGAACCAGGCTCCGGCGGCGCTCCCCCCGGCGACCTCTACCTCCGCGTCCGCCATGCCGCCCACCCGGACTTCTCCTCCCGCGGCTCAGACCTCCTCCTCGACCTCGAAATCCCTCCATGGGACGCCGTCCTCGGCGCAGAATCCCTCGTCCGCACCCTCGACGGCCCCATCCGCCTCCGCATCCCCCAAGGCACCCAGAACACCCACCAACTCCGCGTCCGCGGCCGCGGACTCCCCAAACCCAAATCCACCGAACGCGGCGACCTCCTCATCACGCTCCTCATCACCCTCCCCGAATCCCTAACCCCAGAATCCCGCTCGCTCTGGGAACAACTCCGCCTCGCCTCCACTCCCGCACCCGCCACCCCATGAACCCGCCCGACTCCTCTTCCCTCGAACTCATTGCTCAACTCTCCGGGCTCTCCCACACCACCGTCCTCCACTACCACGCCCACGGGCTCCTCACTCTACCCACCAACCACCCCAACGACTCCCCAGCCTTCGACGACGCCACCATCCACCGGCTCCACCGCATCGAACACCTCCGCACCGCCTACGGCATGGAAATTGCCGCCCTTCACCTCACCCTCTCCCTCTTCGACGAAATCGATTCCCTCCGCGCCACCCTCCGCGCCAGTCGCTAACATACCCAGACAATGTTTCAAAACCCCTCCACACCAGGCAAAGTGGCAAGGGCGTCCCGCCTGTGACCTCATTGCCAAAGTCCATGAACTCACCCCGCAACAGGCCATCCCAGCCCTGCCTCTGACCCCAATGCCGAACCCATGAGGTCTCTCCACACCAAGCAAAGTGGCACGGGCATCCTGCCTGTGACCTCATAGCCAAAACCCACGAAATCCCCCCTTTAACAGACCATCCCAGCCTTCCCTCTAACCCACCAGCCCTCTCAACCCAACCCTAACCTCCACCGCCATGCCAGACCACACCGTCGCCGTCTTCGACACCAAACCCTACGACCGCGAATACCTCACCCACGCCCCCGGCGCAGACCAACTCATCTGGCGATTCCACGAATTCAGACTCAGCCCGGAAACCGCCGCCACCGCCGCCGGCGCATCCACCGTCTGTCTCTTCGTCAACGACCAGGCCGACCGCCCCACCCTCGAAATCCTCGCCTCCCACGGCGTCCGCCTCCTCGCCCTCCGCTGCGCTGGCTTCAATAACGTCGACCTCCCCGCCGCCAAATCCCTCGGCCTCTCCGTCGTCCGCGTCCCCGCCTACTCCCCTCACGCCGTCGCAGAACACTCCGTCGCCCTCCTCCTCACCCTCAATCGCAAAATCCACCGCGCATGGAACCGCGTGCGCGAACTCAACTTCTCCCTAACTGGCCTCGTCGGCTTCGACATCCACGGCAAAACCGTCGGCATCATCGGCACCGGCAAAATCGGCCGCCTCACCGCCCAGATCTACCGCGGCTTCGGCGCTAACGTCCTCGCCTCCGATCAGTCACCGGACCCAGCATGGGCCGCCACCCACCAGATCACCTACACCTCCACAGACCACCTCCTCGCCTCCAGCGACATCATCTCCCTCCACGTCCCCCTCCTCCCCGACACCCGCTTCCTCCTCAACTCCGACTCCATGAACCGCCTCAAAAAAGGCGCCTTCATCGTCAATACCAGCCGCGGCAAACTCATCGAAACCACCGCCCTCATCGCCGCCCTCAAATCCGGCCGCATCGGCGGCGTCGCCCTCGACGTCTACGAAGAAGAAGAAGGCGTCTTCTTCGAAGACCTCTCCGGCCAGTTCCTCGTCGACGACGAACTCTCCCTCCTCCTCAACTTCCCTAACGTCCTCATCACCTCCCATCAGGCCTTCCTCACCCACGAAGCCCTCTCAGAAATCGCCCGCGTCACCGCCACCAACATCTCCCGCCTCGCCAACCACCACCCCTTCCTCGACGGCACCTCCCTCGCCTGACCCCTCACCTGACCGCTCACCTCACCACCGTCCCCTCAGCCACCTTTCCGGTTTCTCGCCGACCATTCGCACGGCAATGTCCCAGAGAATGTCCTGCTTTTCCATCATCTCGCTCAACGTCATCGGATGCGCCGAGGTGCCCGCCAAGCAACCCCCACTGCCGCGCGTCCTCTCTGCCATCTTCTGGGATCCAGAATCCAACAAGGTTCTATACCCCCCGTATCGGCTCGACGGAATCAACCTCATCAATCCCATCCCCGCCGAAATCGCCGATTTCGAAGAACGCGTCGCCCTCGAGAAAATCACCCGAATCGATCCGCAGCCCGCAAAGGTCGGCTGGGCCGTGTGGCTGAATGACTCAGGTGACGTCCACTACAGCCCTCTCAGCCAGATCACACGCGACCTCGCCGAAATCTCCGAGCAACACGCACAGTCCGCCCGCGAAAAAATGGCCGCCCACGATTACTCCGCCGCCCGCACGCACGCCCTAATCGCAGATGCTGCCAACCCCCAGCACCGCGCTCGCTTCCTACTGCGCGCCGCCGCCGAGTTCTGCATGGCAAGCGACCCAGCCGCGTACCCCGACGCAGAAGCAGAACTGGCTCTCACCGAAACCCTCGCGTCCAGATCCACCAGTCTCGACACTTTCCGAAACCTCGTCCGCAATCAACTATTGCTATTGAATCGCTCCACCCCCGATCCTCTGCCAGAATCCCGTTGCTAACTCGGAGGCCCGGGCGGAACCCCGCCGTCCAAGCTTGGCATGATCTCCTGATCCGCGTTAAAAGCTTTCAAGGCATTGATGATCGCGTCGTCGTCAGCGGTCCGAATTCCACACTCATAAGTGTACCGGAAATACCGACCTTTGCCGTTCTTGAAAGCCGCCTTCGAAGCAGCCGCCACCTTCTCCGCATTCCACTCACCGTCGCTCGGCACCGTCGGCGTACAAAGGCAAAAATCCACCTCCTTGAGCGGGCTGTCTTTCGGCCAAGGCAGGGCAATGACACCTTTATCATCGACGACGCCAGGAAACAACTTCCCCAAGCCTTCGTGCTTCAGGGGACCAAAGTACCGGCTCCACCAATCCGCCAAAGTATCCCGGTGCGTCGAATCAGGGTTAACCCAGATCGCCACAATACCCCAAACGGGCTTCCCGCTATCCCCACTCGGCCCTCCACGCTCAGGAATTCTCTCAGCCCCAGCCAACGCCTTAGCCGCTTTGATCAAATGATGACACCCGCTGACGCACTCTCCGAATGGTCGAAAAATCGCCTGCCCTACCGGCGCGGCATCTTTGGTCAGGCACATTGTGTACTGGCCACGACGTTGGGTGCCGGTCTCCCAGCCGACATCCGTTTTACATCCTCCAGCTTGAACTTGCTCCGATGTCTTGCCGCTTATTCGCGCGTACCGGATGGGCAGCCCGGACACTTTCATTCGCCCTTTATCCAACCACTGATTGCGCCAATCGTCCCTATACTTGCCTGTGCCACTTTTCCCATCCTCACTCTTCTCATTCTCCCACTCAAGGGAACCAATCAGGAGGACTCCGCCTTGAACCATTTTAACACTCATTACTCAATTCCTTTCACACCTCCCACGAATTGCAAGGCCACTCCCCCTCCTTGCCTACCTCCCCGACAGCATCCCCCATAACACCCTCCTTGCCCCAATCGGAAAATGCGCCTAGATCAGAATCACTACATGTCACGTACCGCCCACTTCAAAGTCGATCCCAAGCTAACTCAAATTCTCGGCGAGAACTACTCCTCCAGCGAAAAAGCGCTGAAGGAACTCATCGACAATGCCTGGGACGCAGAGGCCCACGAGGTCCACGTCACCGTGCCAAACATCCTCACCGACGCCCCCATCACCGTGCAGGACAACGGCAGCGGAATGAAGACCGCCGAACTCGAAGCCGAATACCTCAACATCGCCAGCCCCCGCTTCAGCCGGAAAGGCGAGCGCACTCCGAACCTGAACCGCATCGTCAAGGGCCGCAAAGGCATCGGCAAGTTTGCCGGACTCATCCTTGCCAGCGAGATGGAACTCATCACCCAGGCCGCAGGCAAAAGCACCCGAGTCCTGATCGACAAGGCCACCTTGATGCAAGCCCCTGATGACTTGGAGAAAATCCCGCTTCCTCTCGAAGTCACCGATTCGACGCCATCAGACGCCCACGGCACCACCATTGCCCTGCGCCACTTCAATCCCAAGCTCTCCCACATCCAGCCCGACAAGCTCAAAGAACTGCTCGCTCTCGACTACGGGCGAGAGCCCGACTTCGCCATCTTCGTCAATGGCGAACGCGTATTCCACCACGACATCCAAGGCGAGAAGTTCGAGCAAACCATCACCCTCCCAAACGGCCACACCGCCGCTCTCTCCTACACAATCACCGACAAACCTTTGCCCGGAAAGAGATCCGGCCTCGTCGTCCGAGTCGGCGGCAAGAGCCTAGGCAAGCCCCACCTCTTCGGCCTAGAGAACCACGACGACCTCTCCGACAAACTCCGTCGGCGCATTGTCGGCGAGATCAATCTCCCGCCCGATGCGCTCGAACTCACCGCCGCCGGAGGCGATGTCATCGAGAGCGACAAGGGCTTCGAGATGCTCATGCAGGCCGTGCCCGCCGAGATCAAGGAAAACCTAGCCGCCACCCACACGCGCGAGTTCAACCTAGCCAAAGCCCGCCTCTCCAAGGAGCTAAAACAACGATTGGAGAACGTCCCTGGCCATCGCCGATCCATCCTTGAGGAACGCCTCACCCGTTTCATGCAGCGCGCCTATCAGGAAGGCGAGAAAATGGAGCGCATTGAGCCCCTCGCCACCCTTGTCCTCGACGCGCTGGAGAAGGACGAATACTGGACCGTCTGCCAGCACGTCAGCGAAGCCGAACGTCAGGACGTCTTCCAGTTCGCCGACGCCCTCTCCGAATTTGGCCTCTGCGACCTTGCCCTCATGGGCACTCAAGCCAAGCGCCGACTGGAGTTCTTGGACAGCCTCGAGCGCCTCGCCAAAGACCCACGCACCTCCGAGCAGCAAATGCACGTCGCCCTCCAAAACGCCCTCTGGGTCTTCGGCCCAGAATACAGCCTCATGGCCAGCAATCGCCACCTCAAGACCATCATCGAAGACTACATCGGTCCCGACGCCAAGGATCGCCCCGACCTCTTCCTTGCTGGCAATGTCTCCAAACGTCACCTCCTCATCGAGTTCAAGAAACCCACCCTCACCGTCGGACGTGACGCCGAATCCCAAGCCAAGAAGTACGCCGATACCCTCACCGGCCGTCTCTGCCTGTCCCTCGACATCCTCATCGTCGGCGGTAAAGTCGATGCGAAGCTCGTCGAGGAGTATACAGGCAAGCGAACGACGTTTGTCAGCTATCTGGCGGTGATTGCGTTGGCGAGGACGCAGCTTGAGTGGCTTATCAATGAGTTATCTTCAGAAAAGTGACACGCGACCCCATTCGCGACACCCCCGAATTCAAATCCTTCGTCGCCAGCCTTCCGGCCTGACCCCTCACATCACCACCGTCCCCTCAGCCACCTCCTGCTGCAGCCGCAGCTGCCCGCACGCCGCGTCAATGTCGTGCCCCTTCTCCCGCCGCAGCGTCGCCGGCACCCCCGCACGCGCCAGCACCCCTAGAAACGCCTCCTGCACCGCCTCCGTCGGCCGCACCCACGGCAACCCCTCCACTGTGTTATAAGGAATCAGATTCACCTTGGCTCCCACCGCCCGCGCCCGCCGCACCAGCGCCGCCGCATGCTCCGGCGCATCATTCACCCCCTCGATCAGAATATACTCCAGCGTCACCTTCTGCTTCCGCCGCGACCCGAAATACTCCAGCGCCCCGAACAATTCCACTAACGGATACTTCCGGTTCACCGGCATGATCCGCTCCCGCACTTCATCCGTCGCCCCATGCAGGCTGATCGCCAGCCGCACCGGAATCTCAAAATCCGCCAGCTTCCGAATCTGCGGAGCCAATCCACTCGTCGACACCGTCATGTGCCGCGCCCCGATGTTCAATCCCCAGTGCGCATTCAGAATCCTCAGCGCCTTCGTCAGCCGCGTGAAATTCGCCAGCGGTTCCCCCATCCCCATGAACACCAGATTGTCGATCCGCTTCCCCGCGTGCCGCTCCGCCAGTAGCACCTGCTCCACAATCTCATCCGCCTCCAGATTCCGCGTGAACCCCGCCAGCCCGCTCGCACAGAACTTGCAGTCGTACGCACAACCCACCTGACTGCTCACACAAAGCGTCCGCCGGTCACTCTGCGTCCCGTCATAACCAGTGTTCGCAGGAATCAGCACGCTCTCCACGTACCGACCGTCCCGCAGCCGGAACAGAAACTTCTGCGTCGCATCCTGCGCCCCCTGCACCTTCGCCACCGTCAGCGTCTGCAGCGGATGCGCCGCCTCCAGCTTCGCCCGCAATTCCTTCCCCAGGTTCGTCATCTCCTCGTACGAACCCACCCGACGCTCAAACACCCACTCCAGAATCTGCGCCGCACGGTACTTCCGCTCACCCCACGACTCCAGCTCCGCCACCAGCTCGTCAGGCAGCATGCCCGTCAAAGCCGTGCGTGCCACCCCGCCAGCAACTGATGTCGGTTTCGCAGTGTCAGATTCCATAGCTCATCGCAGGCAACCCGCCTGCTCCCATCACAGCGCCGTCGCCACCTTGATGTCGCCAAAGCCCTTCGTCCCATCCGCATTCCGGATCGGCTTCGTGATGATGTCCTTGTACGTCATCCCACCAGGAATCATCGGCAGCACGTGCTCCGTGTACGGCACCATGATGTCCAGCACATACGCCGTCTTCGACGCCAGCATCCGCTCAATCGCCGGCACCACATCCTCCTTCAGGAAGATCCGCTCGCACGGCACCTCGAACGACTCACACATCTTCACATAATCCGGATAAATGTCCGTCGGCGCGTGTAGCTTCCCGAGGAACGTGTGCGCCCGGTTCGACTTGTACTTCAAATCCTCCCACTGAACCACCATCCCAAGGTGCTGGTTGTTCAGAATGATGCACTTGATCGGAATGTTCTCCGCAATCGCCGTCGCCAGCTCCTGCACGTTCATCAGGAACGATCCATCCCCGTCAATGTTCACCACCTCGGTCTCCGGAAACGCACACTTCACCCCCAGCGACGCCGGCAACCCATACCCCATCGACCCCAATCCCAGACTCGTGATCAACCGCCGCGGCTTGTCGAAGTGGAACCACTGCGCCGCCCACATCTGGTGCTGACCCACCCCCGTCGTCATGAAGATATCCCCCTTCGTCACCTCATACAGCTTCTCAATCACCCACTGCGGCGCAATCCGCCCCGGCTCTTCCTCATAAGTCATCGGCTGGTCCCGCTTCCACGCATCCACCTGCTCCCGCCACGCCCCGTACTGCGGCCAACCCGACGTCTTCCGCGTCCACCCGGCCTTCTCCAGCAGCTCGTTCACCCGCTTCAGCGCCTCCGCAATGTCCGCCACGATCGGCAGCCGCACTAACTTGTTCTTGTTGATCTCCGCATTGTCGATGTCGACGTGAATGATCGTCCCGTGCTCGCAGAACTTCTCCACCTTGCCAGTCACCCGGTCGTCAAACCGCACGCCCAGCGCCAGCAGCAGATCCGCCTCGTTCGCCGCATTGTTCGCCGCCACCGACCCGTGCATCCCCAGCCACTTGATCGACAACGGATGCGTCTCCGGAAAACCACCCACGCCCATCAGCGTCGACGTCGCCGGAATCCCCGTCCGCTCCATGAACTCCAGCAGCGCACCGCTCGCCTCACCACTGATAATCCCACCACCACAGTAAATCACCGGCCGCTCCGCCTTCATGATCAGCGCCACCGCCTCCTCAATCGCCGCCTCATCTAGCACCCGCTTCGGATTGTAACCCTTCAACTCCACCTTCTCCGCAAACCACAACTCCGTCGCCCGCTCCTGCACGTCCTTCGGCATGTCAATCACCACCGGTCCCGGCCGCCCGCTCTGCGCAATGTGAAACGCCTCCTTCACAATCCGCGGAATCTCATTCGAATCCGTCACCAGATAACTGTGCTTCACAATCGGCAGCGTCACCCCGAAAAAGTCCGTCTCCTGAAACGCCCCACGCCCGATCATGAACGTCGGCACCTGACCCGTAATCACCACCAGCGGCGTGCTGTCCAGATAGGCATCCGCAATCGACGTCACCATGTTCGTCGCCCCAGGCCCGCTCGTCCCCATGCAAACCCCAGCCTTCCCAGTCGCCCGCGCATAACCCTCAGCCGCAAAACTCCCTCCCTGCTCATGCCGCGGCAACACCGTCCGAATCTGCTGCGACTTCGTCAGCGCCTGATGCATCGGCATCGACGCACCTCCCGGATACGCAAAAATCAACTCCACCCCCTCCTTCTCCAGACACTTCACCAGCACCTCCGCCCCAGGCATCATCTCCCCTGTCTTCCGCACCTCTCCACTCGTGGCTGCTGTCTTCGGGGCGTCGCTCGGTTTCGTGCTCATGGGAATGTTCAGGCTGGCAGATAGTTGTAACTCGGAAAAATGAGCCCGCAAATTAACCCCGAAAACCCCAAACACAACGAGGACTTTACCCCAAACCACCCACACCCCATTTCCCCCTTTTCCCGCCAACACCCTCCCGCTCAATTCCCATTTGACAAGTGGACATTCGGTTGCCATGCAATCCCACCAGCCCCTCCACCCATGAGCACCGACCCCCAGCCCTCCGCCGCCTCCGACGAAGCCCTCTGGCTCGCCGTCGTCCGGGAAAAAGTCCGCGCCATCCGCTTCGGCTCCGTCCAGATCACCGTCCATGACGGCCGCGTCACCCAGGTCGAATCCAACGAAAAAACCCGCATCGGCCAGGACCGCCCCGACTCCCGCCCCCGCCCCTCCGGCTCCTGATCCCAAACCTCACCCCCCCTTCACCACCATGCCCCTCCACAACTCCATCCTCGACACCGTCGGCCGTACCCCGCTCGTCCTCCTCAACCACCTCACCACCGGCCTCCCCGCACGCGTCGCCCTCAAAGGCGAATTCAAAAACCCCCTCGGCAGCGTCAAAGACCGCATCGGCCACGCCATGATCGCCGAGGCCGAACGCTCCGGCGTCCTCCAACCCGGCGGCCGCATCATCGAACCCACCTCCGGCAACACCGGCATCGCCCTCGCCTTCGTCGCCGCCGCGAAAGGCTATCAGCTCACCCTCACCATGCCCGAAACCATGAGCCTCGAGCGCCGCACGCTCCTCGCTCTCCTCGGCGCTGAACTCGTCCTCACCCCCGGCCCGCTCGGCATGAAAGGAGCCATCGCCAAAGCCGAAGAACTCGCCGCCGCCTCCCCAGGCGCATGGATCCCCCAGCAGTTCAACAACCCGGCCAATCCCGAAATCCACCGCCGCACCACCGCCGAAGAAATCTGGGCCGACACCAGCGGCGCAGTCGACATCTTCATCGCCGCCGTCGGCACCGGCGGCACCATCACCGGCGTCAGCGAGGTCCTCAAATCCCGTAAACCTTCCCTCCGCTCCATCGCCGTCGAACCCGCCGCCTCCCCAGTCATCTCCCAGACGCTCGCCGGCGAACCCGTCATCCCCGCACCCCACAAAATCCAAGGCACCGGCGCAGGCTTCGTCCCCCGCAATCTCAACATCGACATCCTCGACGAGGTCATCAAGGTCTCCAACGAAGACGCCATCGCCACCGCCCAGCAACTCGCCTCCTCCGAAGGCATCCTCGCTGGCATCTCCACCGGAGCCAATGTCTGGGCCGCCCTCCAGGTCGCCGCACGACCCGAAAACGCCGGAAAACTCATCGTCACCATCGGCTGCTCCACCGGCGAACGCTACCTCTCCACCGCCCTCGCCGACGCCGCTCGCGCCAAGGTCTCCGGCTGACAACCCAATTTCCCCATCCCATGGTCGCCCCAGTCATGGAATACAAGGATCGGTCACCCGCGTGCCTCACACGCCCCCTGCGTGCCCGTCACCCCCTGCCCGCATCCCCCCACACACCCCATCTCCCCAAAATCACCTGCCCCCCAGTCCACGGCGCAGGCGATCTCCTCAAAGCCGGCGTCTTCGGCGGCATCCACGGCGACGAACCCTCAGGCACCGCCGCCTGCCACGCCCTCGCCAATTGGGCCCGACGCAGCCCGCCAGAATTGTCAGGCTTCGAACTCCACCTCTTCCCGGAATGCAACCCCACCGGCCTCGCCGCCGGTACCCGACACTCCCTCGCCGGACTCGACCTCAATCGCGAATTCTGGAACGGATCCTCCCAACCCGAAGTCCAACACCTCGAAGCCGAACTCCGCGCCGAACGCTACGACGTCATCATCGCCCTCCACGAAGACGATACCTCCGACGGCCTCTACGGCTTCGTCAGCGGTGCCCTCCTCAGCGCCCACCTCCTCGAACCCGCCCTCCACGCCGCTTCCTCCCTCCTCCCCCGCAACCACGCCCAAGTCATCGACGGCTTCCGCGCCGACCGCGGCATCATCCGCGAAGGCTACCCAGGCATCCTCAGCGCCCCACCAGAACAACGCCCCCGCGCCCTCGAAATCGTCTTCGAAACCCCCGGCCTCGC
>JAIXVE010000150.1 GCA_027483175.1 Verrucomicrobiaceae bacterium
ACCGACGAGCAACACAGGAATCGGGAAAAAGACCCGTCCCCTACCCCCTCCGCAGTGCGCCTCAATCCTCCTTCCTTCCCACAAAATCAGAAGATACCATCTGTAAGGCGGGCTGCACTGGTCCGCTCTATCAAGCCGTCAGCGTCGCCACTTTCAGATAGGGAACCCCCGGAAAATCCGGCGGCAGCGAACCCGCCTCCCACGTCAGCACCGGCCGCCCCGCCACCACACTCCCTCGCGTCACCAGACTCCGGAACACCCCCGGCGTCAGCGCATGGTGATTCGTCGACACCATCAACCACCCACCCGGCTCCAGCACCCGCAGACACGCCGCCACCATCCCCGGCAAATCCCGCTCCACCCGCCACACCCCACCATCCGCATTCCGCGAAAACGTCGGCGGATCCAGCACAATCCCATGCCAGCTCCGCCCCTTCGCCGCAAACCGCGGCAGCCATTCCCCAGCATCCCCCCGACAGAAAAAATGCGCCCCCTCATCCAGCCCGTTCAAACCGAAATTCCGCTTCCCCCATTCCAGAAACGGCCGCGACAAATCCACACTCGTCGTCACCGCCCCCCGACTCGCCGCCAGCACGCTGAACGCACACGTGTACGCAAACAGATTCAGAAACCGCTGCCCCGGCTCCATCCGCTCCAGCAACCGCGCCTTCTGCACGCGCTGATCAATGAATAACCCCTGACTGTACCCCGCCGCGAAATCAATCTCGTACTCCAACCCCAGCTCCCTAACACGAAACACCCCGTCCGGCACATCCCCCACCATCGGCACCGGGCTCTGCTTGTCATGCTGATCCAGCCGCTTCCACGACAACGACCGCCATCCCGCCTCCGCCCGCGTCCCCTCCAGCCACTTCGGCCACGGCTGATCCCTCGTCTGCACCAGCCAATGCCCGTCAAACGAATCCACCGCCAGCCCCGGCAACCCATCCGCCTCCCCATGCACCACCCTCAAGGCATTCGTCTCCCCATCCGGCAGTCCACAGGCGGCCCGCCGGGCAAGCGCTCCCAGTAACATCGCAACTGATGATTTTTCCAGCATCGGATCGACAGGCTTCCGGGGTTGCCTCGCGCACAATCATCCCCAGATTCCACCCCATTCCGTGATCCCGCTCCATCATGCAACTTGAAGAACTTAAATCCGCTGTCGCCGCCGCTCGCTCCTCAGGTCTCCTCCTCGAATCCAGCGCCGCCAACCTCCTCGAACTCTCCGCCGGCAGCTCCGACCCAGTCGTCCACAGCTCCATCGCAGAACTCGTCTCCACCGCGCAGTGGACCGAACTCAACGACCGCTTCTTCAAAAAACTCGCCTTCGGCACCAGCGGGCTCCGCGGCCGCACCATCGGCAAAATCGTCACCTCCGCCGAACGCGGCAACGCCGCCCCCGACGCCCGCCCCCAATTCCCCTGCGTCGGCACCAACGCCCTCAACTTCTTCAACCTCACCCGCGCCAACCGCGGCTTCGCCAAATTCCTCACCGATTACTGGCAACGCGAAGGGCTCCCCGGCCGCCCCTCCGTCGTCTTCAGCCACGACACCCGCCACTTCGCGCGCGAATTCGCTGAATTCTCCGCCAAAATCATGACCGAAAGCGGCGTCGATGTCTGGCTCTTCTCCTCCCACCGTCCCACCCCGGAACTCTCCTTCGCCGTCCGCCACGTCAACGCCACCGGCGGCGTCATGCTCACCGCCAGCCACAACCCTGCCCACGACAACGGCTACAAAGCCTACTTCAAAGACGGCGACCCCATCCTCGAACCCGTCGCCACCGGCATCCTCGACGAGGTCAATGCCGTCGAATCCGACCAGTACACCCCACTCCCACCAGATCAGCGCGGCCAACTCCGCACGTTCGGCTCCGAAATCGACGACGCCTACCTCGCCCGCCTCAAGGGCGTCATGCTCCAACCCAGCCTCCTCGAAAAAGCCAAGGGCCTCAAAATCATCTACACCGCCATCCACGGCACCGGCGGGGTCCACGTCCCCACCGTCCTCCGCTCCCTCGGCTTCAACTTCCTCACCGTCCCAGCTCAGGACATCCCGGACGGCCGCTTCCCCACCGTCGTCTCCCCCAACCCGGAAAACGCCTCGGCCCTCCAGATGGCCCTCGACCTCGCTGAACAGGAACACGCCGACATCGTCATCGGCACCGACCCAGACTGCGACCGCATGGGCGTCGCCGTCCGCGACCGCTCCGGCCGCATGCAGCTCATCACAGGCAATCAGATAGGTTCCCTCATGGCATGGTACCGCCTCAAAACCTTCTTCGACCTCGGCATCCTCACCGAATCTAACAAGGACCACGCCGTCGTCGTCAAAACCTTCGTCACCACCCAGCTCCAGGACACCATCGCCCACTCATTCGGCGTCCTCTGCGTCAATACCCTCACAGGCTTCAAATTCATCGGCGGCAAACTCGGCAAATACGAAAACGCCCTCCCCGCAGACATCCGCGCACGCTACCGCTCACTAACCGACTCCGAAAGCCGCGACGCACGCCTCGCCCACAGCCGCTTCTTCGTCTTCGGAGGCGAAGAAAGCTACGGCTACCTCGGCGCAGACTGGATCCGCGACAAGGACGGCAACGGAGCCGTCGTCATGTTCGCAGAACTCGCCGCCTACGCCGCCTCCCGCAACCTCACCATCCCTGACCTCCTCGACGAGGTCTTCTCCACCTTCGGCGTCTTCGTCGAACACACCGAAAGCCCCGAATTCCCAGGCGCTGACGGCGCTCAGAAAATCCGCCGTCTCGTCGAAAGCTACGCCGCTTCCCCTCCCACCCTCCTCGACGGCACCGCCGTCACCCGCATGACCCACTTCGGTCAGCAGGATGTCTTCGACGAAGAAGGCGACCTCATCCCGCGCGAAAACATGCTCATCACCGAACTCGCCGACGGCCGCCGCTTCGCCGTCCGCCCGTCCGGCACCGAGCCCAAAGTCAAATTCTACTTCTTCGCCAGCCGCAAACCCGCCCCCGGCGAATCCCTCCCCATCAGCGACATCCCCGCCATCCGCACCGACGTCCGCGCCTCCATCGACAGGCTCTGGACCGAAGTAAAAGCCGACATCGCCCGACGCCTCGAAGCCTAACCCCACCGTGGGGCATGGCTTTGCCCGCCTCACAGATGGTGCCCCATGAACGAGGAATCTCTTCCAAGTCCACGGCCCGAGGCGGGCGCGACTTCGCACCCCCGCAAGGCGGCGACTAAACTCCTCCCCGCCCTCGGCGGGCTCCTCGCCGCTGTCCCGTTCCTGCTCCCGTCCCTCACATTCTCGCCGCTCGCCCTCGCCTCCTTCATCGGACTCATCCCGCTCCTCCTCGCCCTCCAGTCAGCCCGCGCCCTCCCTTCCCGCCGCCGCTCGTGGTGGTCGGGCTTCCGCATGGGCTGGTCCTTCGGCGCAGTCTTCTTCCTCGCCTCCCTCTGGTGGCTCGGCCACGTCACCGTCCCAGGCATGCTCGCCCTCTGCGCCTACCTGGCCCTCTACCCAGCCGTCTGGGCCGGTTGCGCCGCCCTCATCCGACCCCAATCCACACGCGCCTCCATCACCTCCGCCCTCGCCCTCGCCGGTCTCTGGTGCGGCCTCGAATGGCTCCGCAGCTCGCTCCTCAGCGGCTTCCCATGGAACGGCACCGCCGTCCCCCTCGGCTCCATCCCCGGCCTCCGCGACTGGGCCCCGCTCCTCGGCGTCACCGGCACCGCCTTCTTCCCCGTCGCCTTCCAATCCCTCCTCATCCCGCTCTCCAATCCCCGCCCCCAGGCCATCGCCGCCCTCACCCTAACCATCACCGTCTTCCTCCCGCTCGCCCTCCCTCACCACCCTGACAATCCCCTCCCGCCCGTCCGCGTCGCCCTCCTCCAGCCGAATGTCAGCATGCAGGACAAAATGTTCGGCGACGACTCCATCCAGCAGCGCCGCTACGACGACCTCATCGAATCCAGCTTCGCCGCCATCACCGCCTCCGCTCCGGACCTCATCGTCTGGCCCGAATCCGCACTCCCCGGCGTGTTCCACTACGCCGTCGCCGAGAAGGCGTTCGACTCCCTCCTCGCCTCGGGCTCCACACTCATCACCGGCTGCGACGCCGACTCCATCGAGGGAACCGCCCCCGGCGACTGGAACCCGCGCAACTGCGTCGCCCTCCTCCACGGCGACTCCTCACAATTCCTCCTCCACGCCAAGGTCCAGCTCGTCCCCTTCGGCGAATTCATCCCTTTCCGCCGCCAGTTGCCGTTCCTCGAGAAAATGCTAGGCAACCTCATCCCGCGCGACTTCGTAAGGGGCACCGTCACCACCCCCTTCCCCGCCACCGGCAACATCCCCGCCATCATCCCGCTTGTCTGCTTCGAAGACTCCGTCGGTTCCCACGTCCGCCGCTTCGTCCGCCCCGAACCGCAACTCATCGTCAACGTCACCAACGACAACTGGTTCCACCACAGCCCCGCCGCCCACGTCCACGCCATCAACGCCCGCTGGCGCTGTCTCGAACTCCGCCGCCCCATGGTCCGCAGCGCCAATACCGGCATCACCTGCACCATCGACACCAACGGCCGCATCTCCGCTCTCCCCCCATTCACCAACGGCGTCCTCAACACCTCCATCTCCCCAGCCTCCGGCCCACCCACCCCTTTCGCACGCTTCGGCAATCTCTTCTCCGCAATCGCCGGCACCCTCGGCCTCGCCGCCATCATCGTCCTCTCCCGCCGCCGCCCCGCTCCCGCCGTCTCTCCATGACCCCCGCCCCCTCGCTCGAAACCTCAGAGGAAGTCATGTTCTTCGACACCGACGCCGGTGCCGTCGTCCATAACATCGCCTACCTCCGCTTCATCGAAACCTGCCGCACTCGGCTCGCCGCCTCCCTCGGCAT
>JAIXVE010000113.1 GCA_027483175.1 Verrucomicrobiaceae bacterium
CTGTCCACCGCCTGCACCGTCCAATGCAGGGCAGTCGCCGGCAGATTCCTCAGCACCGCAAAGGTCGTCCGCCACGGAGCCGCTCCAGGCAGGCGCCGCCTCCCGTCCGCCAGCGCATTAGCACTAACCACGTCCCCTGCACCAGCGCTCGTGCCCACTCTGATCTGATAGGTCAGCGCCGCCGATGGCGTCGTGTCATCCGATGCCGCCTGCCACGATAGCCTGACAGTCCCGTCGCCGAGTGGCGTCGCCACGAGTCCCGTGGGCGCTCCGGGAGCCGCATTCGCAGGCCCGGGGTTTCTCCGCATCACCGCAGCGCCCGAGAAGCTCGAAACGGAAGCAAAGTAGTCCGGCAGCCCATCACCGCTCCAGTCCGCAAAAAGCGC
The DNA here is from genome assembly GCA_027483175.1 of Verrucomicrobiaceae bacterium. GTDB lineage: Bacteria > Verrucomicrobiota > Verrucomicrobiia > Verrucomicrobiales > V1-33 > V1-33. Next base: position 387 of record JAIXVE010000113.1, read on the forward strand.
GGGGCCGGACCGGGAAAACGGAAGCTCAAGCCGCCGTCCCCCATACCCGCTGCCGCCAAATGAAACCACATTCCCCAGCGGATTGACCCCGGAAGGCGTCGCGTTACCGGGCGACGGCAGCACAAAATCCCCCAGCGCATTGTTATCCAGATCCGTCATGATGAATCCGCCAGCCGCCGTCGCAATCGTCAGAGCCGCATCGGCATAGTACCGGTCGTCCGCACCCCGGCGCCAACCCATCGCCAATCCCTCGGAACTGCCGATCCCAGGCCCCGCAGCCATGATCTCAACACGCCCGTCGCCGTCCACATCCATCCAGCCGCCCGAGCGAACCACCGAAAAAGGTGTGCCGATCTCTCTCGATTCAAAGTTGCCGCCGTGATTCCGCAGCAGCGTCAGATTCGTGCCCGCCCCATTCGATCCAAACCCGGAGCCACCCGTCAGAATATCCATGTCTCCGTCGCCATCGTCGTCAGCTACCACCAGAAAAGTGCCTCGATTCACCACCAGAATGCGCCCAGCCGGCGTCAGCACTCCCCCCACATTCTCATGAAGCCCCACCTGCGCCGAACTCACCGGCGCAATCAGATCCATGTCTCCGTCCTGATCGTGGTCGATCCACGCCACCGACCTCCCAACCCACCCGAACTGCGCCGAACCCGTCGACTGCACCAGCGGCAGCCCGATGTTCACAAAACGCGTGCCGTCATTGCGATAGGCCACCGCAAGATCGCCGCCTGACGTTCCTACTCCCGAAAGAACCACATCGAGATCCTGGTCGCCGTCGTAATCAGCCCACGCGGCCACCGGAAAGGAGAAGTTGGCAAAACCCGGACTCGGAAATTCAACAAAACTCGAACCCAAGTTTCGATATAACCTCAACTGCGCGTTCGTCCCGGATCCCTCATGGCGAACCAGCAGGTCCATCAATCCGTCGCCATCATAATCCGCCGCAGAAACCCCGGAGGCTGGCACCGCCGGCAGCCCAGCCGTCATCGTCGGCCACTGACGCTCGAAACTCTGAATCGCGCTAGTCACCGTCCCGCCAGACCACGACGCCACACAACGGAAATAATGCGCCACCGCTGCCGGCCGGCCAGTCAGGGTCGCCTCAACCTGCACCGACCCCGCCCCAGCCGGATGCACAATGTTCGCCGTACGGCTCCCCAGGGCTGGCGTCGTCCCCCATTCAAACCAGCACGTCACAGCCTGCCCCCTCCGCGCCACCACCCCCGACAACCGCGCGCTGCCGTCGGCGTTCCCCAATCCCGCCGCTAGCACCACTTCCGGCGCGGCATTCGTCACCGTAAACGTCCCCTCCGGAGAAAATGCCCCCCCGGCAAACCCGTGGTCCACTGCCTGCACTGCCCAGTAATATGTTCCTGCTCCAAGGCGGAACGAGGCACTCGTGCCCACATGGACCGCCCCAGGCTCCGGCAGCCGCCGCCGCCCGTCAGCACCGGATAGTCCCCCGCCCGCCACCTCCGCTCCTCCCGGCACTCGTCCTATCCTCACGTGATAGGTCAGGCCACCCGACGGTGTCCGGTCATCCGCAGGAGCCGTCCACCGCAGGGTCACGCTCCCATTGCCTCCCAGCTCGGCCCCAACCGCCTGAGGCGCAGCAGGAGGCTGATTCGCCGCGTTCACACTCCGCTGCCCCGCAATCATCAGGCTCCCTCCAGATGACATCAGCACTTCCATCCGGCCATCCCCATCCCCATCACCCCAATCCACATCGGCACCCGCTTCCGGAGCAAACCCGCTCAACTCACGAAACGCTCCCGCTTCATTCAATAGCAACGCCGGCCGGAGACCCGCGCTCGATGCCGCGCCCGGATCACGCCGCGTCATCGCCAGATCAAGATCGCCATCACTATCCGCATCCACCCACTTCAGTGACTGCGCCTCCCTCACCCCCGGCTCCGCCGTCAGCGCAAACACACCGCCCGTGTTGCGGAAAATCAGCAGCGGCTCCCGCAGCGCAATCGGAACCGATGTGTCCTCCATGATCGCCGCCGCAAGGTCAGGATCGCCGTCACTGTCCCAATCCCCCCACGCCGCATGCCTCACATTCCTCAGCCGCGCATGCAACTGCATCGGCTGCAGCGCACCCCCGTCATTCCGATAGGCAAACTGCGTCACCGGCTGCGGCGCATTGTAATCACTCAGATCAGAATCACCGTCGCCATCATAGTCAACCCACCACGCACGCCCCCGCGACACCTGCAGCGCCGCCCGCTCCTGGTCCGGAACAAACAATCCCCCAAGATTCCGATAGGCCCACAACCCCCCCTCCGTCCCCGTCAGATCCACCAGCCCGTCCCGATCCAGATCAATCGGCGTCAGCGCAGTCGGCGCTAGCGTCCCAGACCCGAGCATCGCAGCCGCTGCCGTCAGGGCTCCGCCAGTATTGAGAAACCATCGCGTCTGCACCCCCGACGCAACCTCCGGCACCACGTCGATGTCGCCATCATTGTCCGCATCCATCAAGCACAGCGCCGCACCAGTCGTGGTCAGCGCCGGCGATGACCACGCCACCATCCCGCCAGGCGTGCTGCGGAAAAGCCGGAGCGTCGCCGACGGTGTCAGCGCCACAATGTCCAGCCGTCCATCGCCATCCAGATCCACCCACCGTGGCTTTGTCAGGCTGTCGGACGCCTGCCCCACCACCGTCACCGGCCACGGCAGCGCCATCCGTCGCACCGACCCCGCCACCACCCCGCCATCGGTCTCCCCAATCAATCGATAGTGCAGCTCAAGGCCCTCAGGCAGATTCGACACCGCTGCCTCCACGGACCCCAACTCACTGCCCGCTGCCATCGTCTCCCATGCCGTGAAGTTCCCCATCGCCGGCGACATTCCCCACTCGAATCGCCAGCGCGCACTCAGGCGCCGCGGCGAAAGCTCCCCGCGCAGCCGGACAAGGCCCCCTCCCGTCCCCTCGGGAACAGCATCGCCCGTCACAACCTGCGGCGGCACCACCACCGGCGGCAGCGCCCCCACCGTCACCATCTGCTCCGGCGCGAAATGGCTGCCGGCCAGCGAGGCATCAATCGCCTGCACCGACCAATAGAGCGGTCCAGCCACCGTCGTCTCCAGCGCAAATTGCCGGGCCAATCGCCGGCGCCCGACTGATGGCAGCAACCGGCGGCCGTCGTTCGCCGCATGAGACGGAATCACATCGTTCGCCCCCGGACGCGTCCCCACCCTCAATTGATAGGCCAGCCCCGCGGCGGGTGTCTCGACATCAGACGCCGCATCCCACTCGAAAATCACGCGCCCTCCCTCAACACGCGCCCGCAACCCCGTCGGTGCCGTCGGAGGCCGGTTTCCGGAGGCGTTGTCGTTTCTCAGGATCGCCAGATCACTATTCAACTCGACAAGGAAATCCGCATCGCCGTCGCCATCCCAGTCGGCTGCATCCAGTGCCGTTTGCGCCGACGTCCTCGGTCCGGATGTCAGGGTACCCATGCTCCATGCCCCGCCTGACCATGTGACGAGACCAACATGGTTCCACAACGTCACGACCGGCACGATGCCCCCGTTAACAAACGAGGACGTCGCTGGATAGGGTATGTCCGGCAATCCATCGCCACTCCAGTCCACCGCCCGAGCCCCCGGTCCGCGCACCGGACCGGACCCCGGAACCGCCCCTGCCATCGGAGCCGGAAAACCGAACGGCGGCTCGGCCCCGCCATTGAGGTGAATCGCAGGAGCGCTCCCACCGTTCACCACGTCCAGTCTGCCGTCCCCGTTGCAGTCCTCAAAGTAAAGCTGATTCCGTCCACCCAGAAAGTCCCCCGCAATCCCCTGAAACCTGCCCCCGGTGTTGCGCAGGACAACCGCATTGAGTGGCGGACCGGAGGACCACGAATCCCACTCGGAAGGCGTCACCACAAGGTCCAGATCGCCATCGTTGTCGTAGTCTCCCCACTCAATCTCGCTGGCGGAATGCGTCGGCAGCCCGACACCAGTCACTTCCACGAAACGCACCCGGTCGTTCCTGAAGAGCTTGATCCCGTCAGTGCGGCCAACCGCGAGGTCCTCGTCGCCATCATTGTCGTAATCACCCCACGAAAGACAAGTCACTCCAGTGGCCGGAAGTGTCATCGCTTCAACCAAGGCACCGCCGTCGGTCCTCAAAAGACTCAGCCGCTGCAGCTGCGGCTGCGACGTCGGTCCCGAAACCCACCACGCAAGGTCAATGTCCCCATCTCCATCCCAGTCAGCAAACGCCGCCGCCCTATGACTGAAATCGTTGAGCGGCACCGGGTCGTCCGGAGCCATCCACCCGTCGGCAGTGCGCATCAGCTGCGCCGCCGCTTGCGGTTGTGAATAACGGACCACACTCGCGGGGCGGCTCAGCAACGCATCAAGGTCCCCATCGTTGTCGTAGTCACACAACGTCGCCGCAGCCCAGTCGAGCTCCGCCAGTCCCACCACCTCCGGAACCACTTCCGGTATCCGCTCGAGCCGTCGCACAAGGCCCCGAATCGCCGTCCCGCCATGGATCAGAACCATGCGGTACCAGATCCGCGACAACCCCTCCGACCCCGGCACCGCAGCCCGCAGCGATGCACTGGACTCGCCCGGTGCGATCGTTCCACCCCCGGCCCGCCGCGTCACTTGATCCGGCGCTTCGCCCCACTCGAAAAACCATTCCGACGGACTCGACACGTCATATACCAACCCGCCAAGCGTCGCCGCTCCGACCGCCGGCCATTCCCCCAGCAGTGTCGATGCCGTCGGCACAATCGCCGTCGGCTCAGAAACCGAATAGGGCCGCACCAGCAGCGGAATCAGCTCCGCCACCTGCACCGCCTCCTCACCCTCATTGCCGTGAAAACGCACACGCATCCTTGTAGCCCCCGTCACCGCCGGAAGCTGCTGAATGCGTCCCTCCGATCTCCCCGTCCAGCGCGCTCGCTCCTCCCTGCCAGCCGCACTCCAGTTTCCAGCCGCATCTCCCAATTCGCACACCCAGCGCGCCGGGTCCCTCGCCGCCTCGCCAATCGCACTCGTCAGTTCATAGCCAATCAGCGTCGGAGTCGGCTCCCCCGGACCAACCGTCCATTCCGAAACCAGTCCCGCCGGCAGCGGCGTGCTCGACAGCCAACTCGTCCGCAAATCCCGGTCACCTGCCCGCGTCGCCCCCCTCGTGCTCACCACCTCCGGCAACTCGGGAGCCACGCTCAGTCCCCAGAACGTACTCGCCGGCACCACTCCCGTCGCGATCAGTACCTGATCAAGTCGAATCGTCTGCGGACGCCGCCCGGACCGCGAGGCAAACACAAAACGATCACCCCGCCGCACCGGAGCACCCCGGTTGCCGCGCGGCACATCCGCCCGGAGCACCCCGTCCACCCACACCTGCACCGTGCTGTCCCGAGTCCACGCCACCCGGAAGGCCTGACGCCGTCCCGGTACTTCCACCCACGAAGCCGGCGTCGCCGCAATCGTGCCGTTCTCCATCGCAAACCCATCCGCCGTCACAAACAGCCCACCCGCCCCCCCGCCCGCCAACCGCACCGTCAGCCGAAACCCCGGAAGCTGCACCCCCGGACTGCCAAACGCCGCCGTCACCAGTTCCTCACCACTCAACCCGCCAAACGGCCCGACCGCAAAACAGAACTCCTCACCTTCATTCTCCCGACCGCCACCCGTCAGCTGCACCCCCCAGTACGCAGTGAATGCATCCATCGGCGCTGCATCAGAACCAACCATCGGCAGCCGCCACACCGCACCCCCGTTCCCCGAAAACTCAAGATCAAGCCCCCCGCCAGCCTCACGAACCATCGCCGTGCCCCCACCCACCGTCTGAACCTCACCAAGCCGGGACGGAAACACCGCGGCTCCCGGCGCAAGATCATCGAAATCAGCAAAGAACGTCCCAGGAGCCTGCCCCCGAACCTCCCCAGCCAAAAACCCAAACGACAGAAATCCGCTCAAAGCGGCCGCGAGGAAACGACGCCGGACATTCATCTTCACACAACCATCCTGCGCACGCCTGACAAGATTTCAATCACAAGATGCCCCATTCCGCACCGGAACCCATCCCTTCCACCCGCCATCCCACCACCAGCCACCCTCACGCCTCCTTCATGTAAGGCCGCTCCATCACAGAACCCCCGCACCCATCCTGCCAACATCTCCAATCCACCCCCTCACAACACACCCTATCTCAAATCCCACCCGCCCCTTGGCCCAAAGGGACAACCCATACCACACTGGGGCATCGCCCCAACGCCACCCCCCACCAACGTAGAACGGACTTTCCAGTCCGTTCCCCAAAACCCAGAACCTCACACACCAACTCCGGCACCCGACAGTCACTTCGCCGTCCAGAGTGGTGCACTTTGAGATACCACCACCCCTCCACCCACAGGCCCTCCCAGCCCCTCCCGCCCCAGAAACTATTCGTGCCCTTTCGTGAAATCCGTGATTCAAAACCCGACCACCCCTCTCCGTTCTCGCCCCATCTCCAACCCACCACCTCACAACACACCCTATCTCAAATCCCCCGCCTCCCCCTTGGCCCAAAGGGTCAACCCATTCCAGACTGGGGCATCGCCCCAGGTAAACCCCAACAAAAACCCCAAGCCCTGAAAGGGCGCCGCATACCCCCCATCCGCCGCCCCTCACCAACGTAGAACGGACTTTCCAGTCCGTTCCCCCAAACCCAGAACCTCACACACCAACTCCGGCACCCGACAGTCACTTCGCCGTCCAGAGTGGTGCACTTTGAGATACCACC
>JAIXVE010000008.1 GCA_027483175.1 Verrucomicrobiaceae bacterium
GTCCCGAAATCCAGAAACTGCACCGGCGTGAACACCGCACCACCCTTCCCCGCTCTCATGCGGCGAAGCACCTTGGCATCAACACTTTGTAGCGATTTCGGACGGGCCATTCTGTCAGAAACTTAGCCCGTTTTTTCTGACGGTAAAGGCCTTTTTCCAAACCTCACAGCTCCCCGCGGAGACCGCGGTGAACTCCACACCCGGCAAAGCCGAGGGATCGCAGGATGCAGAGATCTCGCAGCAGACTGGCATGTCTAAACGGATCGCTCTGCCAGTTCCATTCTCCACAGCCCGCCGCTACCCCCTGTCAGCCGATTTCGTCCTCATTCCTGGACTCCATCCCACACCCTCAGCCGCCCTTAACGCCCCCACCCTCACTTCCCCGCCCCCACCGCCCCCAGATTCCAGATCGCATGCATCTCCTCCGCTGACGGCAGCTTCACCGGACTCACCACCCGGAACCCCAGAAACTCCGTCGCCGTGTGATACCATAGGCTCTTCGGAATCTGCGGATCCTGCTGCTTCCACTGCGGCGTGCTCTTCCGCCGCGCCGCACTCCGGCAATCCTTCGCATCGTCATCCCACGAACCCCCGCGCACACTCCGCGGGTACAGCGTCACCGGCCGCAGAAACGGATTCTCCCTGACTCCTCCAGCCGCTTCCTTCCCGTACCAGCCCTCATCATACTGATCCAGCGTCCACTCCGCCACGTTCCCGTGCATGTCGTAAAGCCCCCACGGATTCGGCTTCTTTTTCCCCACCGGATGCGTCCCCGTCTCACTGTTATCGAAATACCACGCGTACTCACCCAATTGCCGCGCATCATCCCCGAAATGCCACGCCGTTTTCGTCCCCGCGCGCGCCGCATACTCCCACTCAGCCTCCGTCGGCAGCCGGAAAAACATCCCCGTCTGCACACTCAGCCACTGACAATACTTCAGCGCCGCATGCTCCGTCATCGAAATCACCGGATACCCCTTCGTCCCCATCCCGTACGTCACATCCGTGTACGGCGACGTCGGCCCGCTCACCGCATCCACATCCGTCGCCCCTCCCACATTCCCCTTCACCGACCCGTCCTTGTACCGCGGCACCGGACTCTCCACCCACGGCAGAAACGTGTCCCAAGTCGCCTCGAACTCCGACATCCAGAACGCATCCACCTTCACCTTCACCGCCGGCCCCTCATCCTCCCGACGATCCTTCTCCCCCGGCCCGCTCCCCATCACAAACTCCCCCGCCCGAATCGGCACCATCCGGAATTCCGCATTTCCTGACAACGGCACCCTCACCGTCACCACACCCATCTCCCCACCCTCACCCTTCTCCGCACTCCGCTTCACAATCTTCTCCCGGATCCGCTTCACCAGCTCCAGATTGTCAGGATTCTTCGGCCTCGCCCCATCCTCCGCTCCCGCCGCCATTCCCGACAGCAATACTCCCGCACCCGTCAGCAACCGGCATCCCTGCAGCATTCTCGTTCTCATGGCCATTCACTCACTTCCCCCAACCACCCCGCGCAACCGCTCCACTCCTACGCATCAATGCCCGCCCACCCGCACAAATTCAGACACCTCAACACCCTCACCTTCACCGATGGCTCGCCGGAATACAACTCGTTAGGGTCGGACATCGTCACGGAAAGCACCGGGCAGCCAGTTCCGGATACGCCTGCGCCTTGAGGCGCGCGGCGCGTCGTCCATTAACCGTCCCGCGGCCGTATTCCGTCTGGAGACCACGGGTTTCGCGGGGTGCAGCATCAAGCAACTGCCAGCGGTCAGCACGGGTTTCCATAACAAGGGCCCGGGCCACCAACCGGGTTCCTGAGATCTCGCCGGGAATGATCTCGCCGGCAATCGGCACCCATGTCAGCGCGGCCGTCGGCAGGGCGCGCGAGTCCGACTGAATTTCGCCGAGCACCACGACGACGTGCGAGCAGCCCTGACGCGCCGCCGCAAGGCGCAGGCGGCGGCCTGCCCCGCGATCCGGAGCATCGTCATCAGTCTCCGGCCGTCGTCCGTCCCAGAGCACAGGATCGCAGAACGGACGGAACGCGGCGACAAGTTCCGCGTCAGGCTGGTAGGCACCGCTTTGCACAAGCAGAATGCGCGCCCCACGCGCCGGCAGCGTGCCCCGGCGGTCCGTCGCCGCAGCAATCGCAGCCTCACCAGCGTTGCGATCATCGATGCCAGTCAACGATTGCAGGTCAAGGTCGCTGCCGTGGCCTCGGCCATTCGGATCCGACAGAGAAGTGGTGACGCAGGAGGCGAGCGAAAGCGCTAGCGTGATCGGGAGGATGTGCAAGGCAGATGGTTTCATTCTCTCCCAAGCTGGCCCACCATGGCCGGGCGCGCGCATTCATTCCGTCAATGGCAGCGTTGACACAGTCGATGGCGCGAGCCGCGACAATGCGCGGCCTCCGTGCATACGCCCGCTCACCCGAACAAATCCAGATGCTCCGCCCTCGGCGGCACCGGAGCCCCTACCTTCTCGTACGCCGCAGGCATCGCCACCCGACCCCGCGGGGTCCGCTTGATGAACCCACGCATGATCAGATAGGGCTCGTTCACTTCCTCGATCGTCGTCGTGTCCTCACCCACCACCACCGCCACACTACTCAATCCCACCGGCCCGCCGTCAAACTTGTACACCATCGCCTCCAGAATCCGCTTGTCCATCTCGTCCAGTCCGTCCGCATCAATCTCGATCAACTGCAGCGCCGCATCCGCCACCGCCGCCGTAATCACATTGTCCGCCCTCACCTGCGCATAATCCCTCACATACCTCAATAACATATTCGCCACCCGCGGCGTCCCCCGCGCCCGCGACGCAATCTCCTCCGCCCCCTCCGCCTCAATCTGAATCCCAATCAGCCCCGCCGACCTCATGATGATCCCCGCCAACTGCGCCACATTGTAATAATCCAGCCGGCTGATCATCCCGAACCGGCTCCGCAGCGGCGCAGTCAGCATCCCGCTCCGCGTCGTCGCACCCACCAGCGTGAACCTTGGCAGCGGCAGCTGAATGCTCCGCGCACTCGGGCCCTGATCAATGATGATGTCCAGTTTGTAATCCTCCATCGCCGGATACAGATACTCCTCCAGCTTCGGATGCAGCCGGTGAATCTCATCAATGAACAGCACATCCCCGCGCTCCAGTTTTGTCAGGATCGCCGCCAGATCCCCCGCCTTCTCAATCTGCGGCCCGTTGCACGTGTGAATCTGCGAACCCACGGACGCCGCAATGATGTGCGCCAGACTCGTCTTCCCCAAC
>JAIXVE010000043.1 GCA_027483175.1 Verrucomicrobiaceae bacterium
AATGCGCTGGCGGACGGGAGGCGGCGCCTGCCTGGAGCGGCTCCGTGGCGGACGACCTTTGCGGTGCTGAGGAATCTGCCGGCGACTGCCCTGCATTGGACGGTGCAGGCGGTGGACAGCTCGGGCCGGGGCGGGCCATTTGCGGCGTCTCAGGTGTTCACGGGAGAGGGGCGTGCACCGGAACTGGTGTCGGTGAACAATGCGACGATTGTCGCTGGCGGCGTGAGCATTGGGGGCCGTTTCCGTTCGGTTTCGCCGGGCAGCTGGGCGGTGGAGTGGCGCTCGGGTGACGGACCGGTGCAGATCAGTCAGTCTGCGGAGCTGGCGGCGGGGATTGCTGCGGTAGATGCTTCGATGGTGGTTCCGTTGCCGGGCGACGTGAGCAGTGGTGAGTTCCGGGTCGTCCTGACTAACGGACAGGGGGTGACGCGGGGCGTGTGGCTGCGATTTGCGCGGGCGTGGGCACCGATGCCATTTCCGGCGGTTCCGGGGAGATTTCTTGCGCTGCAGTTCGGCGACGCGGATGGCGACGGGGATTTCGATGCGGCCTTCAAGTATGCCGACACGAGCGTGGTTCCGACGGTGTCGCGGTTGCGCCTTTTGCGCAATGACGGCTCGGGCGGTTTTGGGGAGATCATTACCGAACTGGTGGTGCTTGAGGACACCACGCTGTCATGGGGTGATGCTGATGGTGACGGTGATCTCGATCTGCTGGCCAGTAGCGACAATCCGAATGCGTCGCCTCCGCGGTTCCCCTTGCTGTTGAGGAATGACGGGGGAGCGTTTGTGCCTGTGTCGGCAGCACCGAGGTCGTACGGTCAGGCGCGATTGATGCTTGCGGACGCGAACAACGATGGACGGCTAGACGTGACGTCCTTCGTTGATTCCTGGACTGACGTGAACAGGGACGGCATCCTTGATTCCCAGTCTGGATCCACGGTGACCCTGGTCAGACCGGGGGGTGCCGGATTCGATACCTTGACCATGACGCCGTCCGGGGCTGCGGTTCTCGCTGACTTCGACCTGGACGGCGATGCGGACGCGATCAGCAGCGGCTCTGTCGGCCTTGTGAGGACGGCTGGTCTCTCGTTGAATCGTTCAGGCCGCTTTTTCAGCAGCGGCAACAGCACGACTGGATTCACCTTACCACGGCTGGCCGCGGCGGATCTGGACGGCGATGGGGCACCGGACTTCGTGATGGCCGACTCCTGGGGTAGCGGATCCCCCGTTCGGGTGATCGCCAACCGCAATGGACGGATCGATGAGGTTCTTGCGGAGCTGCCGACGATCTCTGCGGGGAGCCTTGCGTGTGTGGACCTTGACGGGGACGGTCGGCTTGACGTGGTGGCGGCGGCTCTGCCGGCGGTTGCTGGTGGGCCTTGGACGGTGTCCGCATGGCGCAACCCGCTTGGGCAGCCGGCGGCGCCGCCGGCGGCGCCGACGGGACTGGTGGCGACGACGGAGGGGAGATACGTCCGGTTGCGGTGGCAGCACGACGGACGGGGTCACACGTACCGCGTCCGCATTGGCAGCGGGCCGGGACTCAATGACATCATGCCTGCGCATGCCGGTGCTGACGGGCGGCGCCTGCTTGCGGAGAACGGCCCGCTGAGTGTTGCGGGTGGATTACTTGCCACGCTGCCGAGCAGTGGTCGACTTTACTGGTCGGTGCAGGCGATCGACGCTGGGCTGCGCGGGGGTCGTTTTGCGCCAGAGCAAATGGTGGAGGTGAGATTGCGCCCAGGGGTGACGACGCTCAGCGGCGGGGAAATCGGGAGGGAGTCGTCCCAGATGCGCGGACGGCTGGATACGGGGGGGCTGGAGACGAGGTGGTACTTCGAGTGGGGAACCACTAGGGCACTGGGTAACCGGACGGCGGTGCAGGTGCAGGCGGCTGCTGCTGCTCCGGTGGAGCTATCCATGGCGGTGGCGGGGCTTCCGACGGGCGATCTGATCCACTACCGGATGGTTGCCGAGAATGCCGTTGGGTTTGCCATGGGTGCGATCATGACCTTCAGCAATGCATGGCAGCGGATGGATCTTCCCGGGCTGCCGGGCAATACCATCCACGTGCGCCGCTGGGCGGACATGGATGGCGACGGCGATCTTGATCTGATCATTCAGAGTTCGACTTCCACGGTCGGCACCTGGATCACGATCCATCGGAACGAGGGAGGCGTCATGGCCCCGCCGCCGCCTGATTGGATCCTCACGAGGTTCTGGCTCAACGGCATTGCGGACATTGATGGGGACGGGCTGCCTGAGCTTGTGGTGGCTGACACCGGGTTCCCGTCTGTGAGCCGGGTGCTTCGGAATACGGGTTCGGGATTTGTCGTGGACGATCGATTCCCGCTGCAGCCCGGAACGACGGGGATCAGGTGGGTCGAGGGAGGGGACTGGGACGGTGACGGGGACCTTGATCTATCGGTGTTGTCGATCAACGCGGGGATGCTTCTGCTGAAGCGTGGTCCAGCGGGCTTTTCCCCGGGAGTTGAAGTGCCGGGCACTGCCAATGCCTCGACGCTGGCATGGCATGATTTCGACGGTGACGGCGATCGTGATATTTTCGCCACTGGGATCATCGCTGGCACCTCACCGGCCACCTACTGGAGGCGCATCCTCGTGAATGAAGCCGGCGTCTTCACTGAAGGCTTGCAGGGTCTGCTGCCTAGTGGTCCGATACCCGCGACGGCGATTGTGGAGTACATGGACCTCGACGGGGATGGCGATCTTGATTGCACGGC
>JAIXVE010000204.1 GCA_027483175.1 Verrucomicrobiaceae bacterium
GCCCCTCACCCTCTCCGCCTCCGCACCCCAACCCCACGCCCCCCCGGCGAAGAGCCCTGTCCAATCATCCTCCCCTCCCCCCATTCCCCTGCGAATCACCTCCCAAAAAACCCAAAAAAAAACAGGCAGCGGGATCTCTCCCGCTGCCTGCTCATTTCAAATAATCTCCTGTGGCCTCAGTGGCACCCGCAGCCCGAACCGCAGCTGCCCCCGCTCTGAGCGGCAAACTCCGATTCCTCAGGAACCCGTCCCAGCTCCAGCGTCCGGCCGACATAAGCCGACACCATTCCTTCAATCTCCTGAAGCACATTGCGCGCTTCGGCAAAATCCTGGACCGCACGGTCACCCAGCACCTCGCGGCGCAGATTCTCAAAGGTGTCCGCTTCCTCCTCCGTGATCTCTTCCCCGGCGTGCTGCTTCTGATGCAGGCTCTCTCCCATGTTCGCCAGCGCCGCATACCCGCGGGTCGCCTCAGGATTCTGCAAAAAGCGCTCCACACGATTCCGGGCGTCAATCACGCTCTCGTCCTGCAGCAGGGCTTCACAAAGTTCACGGATCTTCTCGCCGAGGTCGAGCCTCGGCTTCACGTCGTCGTCAGCACCGATGATTAGCATAGTCACCGAACTACGCACGCCGCCGCCTCCTGCCAATCGCCATTTTGCCCGCCCCGAAAATAGTTGCCCCGAACTTGTCACATCACGCCTCCCCCGGTAGTTTCCCTTCAGCCATGCGTTCCCGCTCCCTCGCTCTCACCTCCCGCGCCAGCCTCGCAGCCGCCGCCCTCACCCTCGGCGTCGTCTCCTCTCACGCCCAACTCCCCCCGCGCGCCTCCGGCCCAGCCCCAGCCGCACAACCCGCCCCCACCCCCAAACTCCTCGACGAAGCCGCCGCCGCCAAACTCCTCGCCCAACTCGAGGACGTCTCCAAAACCATGGAGGAAAAAAAATACGGCTACAACTCCGGCATCATCCGCGACCTCCGCGACGCCGGTTCCTCCGCCGATAAAGCCTTCAACCTCTGGCTCGACTGCACCAAGGTCATCGAATTCGACGAGGCCGGCCGCACCGCCACCGAATTCTCCGAGTGGAAACGCAACCAGACCAAATCCACCAGCAACGAACGCGAATCCGTCCTCCAGATGCAGGTCCAGTGGCTCACCATCGTCGTCATGGACGCCAACGCCCGCACCGAATCCGCCCGCGCCGAAGTCGTCGCCGCCGCCGTCAATTACATCGACTCCGTCCTCGCCCACCTCAAGAAAACCGACGGCAAAAGCAACCTCGGCGGCGATGTCGTGAACAGTGTCTTCGGCAGACGCTACAAACTCGACATCACCGTCGGACGCAAAGAAGGCGGAGCCACCCACAACCCTGGCGACATCGGCGGCATCTACGAAACCCTCGTCTTCCCCTACTACCGCCGCAACAAAATGGCCTCCAGCCTCATGCAGGCATGGACCCGCCGCATCTCCCAGGAATCCGAAGCCGCCGCCACCGCAGGCTTCCGCGAAGCCACCGAACGCTTCACCGCAGAACGTCTCCCTCAGCTCAAGTGGGGCCAGATGCGCGAAATGTTCTCCCTCGGCCAGCAGGAAAGCGCAGGAGCCTCCATGCTCGCCCACATCAAAACCAACATGGCCCACCGCGACGCACCCCAGTGGATCACCGAGCTCCGCACGCTCCTCGCTGAACAGGACACCCAAACCGCCAAACCAGCCACCAAGGGCCCCAAATCCGACGATCTAACGGATCCAACCGACCCAACCGACCCGGTCGACCCGACCGCCGCCCCCGCCGCCACTCCCAAACCAGACGCCACCCCGGAAACCCCGCCCGAAGACCCCTTCGGCGGCACCTCCGAAATCCCCGCAACGCCATCCGCTCCCACCGTCCCCGACAAAACCACGCCTCCAGCCACTGGCCCCGTCAGACAACTCCCGCCCGGCACCAGACCCGGCATCCCGTTCAACCCGAGAAAACCCTGACGCCCGCCCCGCTCCTCAGCGGCCGCGGTAATTGAACAGGTCCGCCATCACCGGCTCCGGTAAACCCGCACTCTTGCAGTGCGCCGCCACCGCCGCCAGCACCTTCTTCTGCGCCCGCACCGTCAGCGCCCGGCCCTTCCGCGCCTTCTGCAGCACTTTGTGCGTCAGCCCACTCCCGTGCGCCGCCGCCACAATCGCATGATTATTCACCTCATGCCCGGTCAGAAACGCATCAATCGGCTGCGTCCCCACTTCCATCACGGCTCCTTCTCCTGTTTTCTCAATGTCACTCATCTTCTCCCTGCATTGCCTCCTTCCTCCCATTCGGCAAGCGTAGTCCCACACCATGTCCGCATCTCCTGTCGCCGTCTCCGCCAGCCGCACCGGCATCCTCCTCCCGGAACCCGGCGTCTGGCTCGACGCCCACCGCTCCGTCCCCTTCTCCTTCATCACCCACGCCCACAGCGACCACGTCGCCCGCCACGCCACCACCATCTGCTCGGAACCCACCGCCCGACTCCTCCGCGACCGCTTCAACTACACAGGCAACATCATCGCCCTCCCATGGGACCAACCATGGGAACACGCCGGCCACCGCTTCTTCCTCACCCCCGCAGGCCACGTCCTCGGCAGCGCCATGGTCCACGTCACCCGTCTCTCCGACGGCGCGTCCCTCCTCTACACCGGCGACTTCAAACTCCGCGCCGGCCTCAGCGCCGAAGCCGCCAGACCCCTCCCCGCCGACTCCCTCATCATGGAATGCACGTTCGGCCAACCCCATTACGTCTTCCCTCCCTTCGACCACACCCGCGCCGCCATCATCGACTGGTGCCGCCACGCCCTCGACTCCGGCCAAACCCCAGTCCTCCTCGCCTACTCGCTCGGCAAAGCCCAGGAACTCCAGATGCTCCTCGGCGGTCTCCTCCCCGTCGCCGTCCATTCCTCCGTCGCCGCCATGAACCGCACCTACGAGGACCTCGGCTGGCCCCTCCCACCATGGGAAACCATCTCCCCGGAAACCTCCGGCCGCGTCCTCATCATCCCTCCCTCCGCCTCCCGTCAGCAATCCCTCCGCAAACGCCAGCGCCTCGTCTCCGCCATGGTCAGCGGCTGGGCCCTCAACTCCAGCGCCCGCTTCCAGTACCAATCCGACGACGCCTTCCCCCTCAGCGATCACGCCGACTGGCCCGACCTCCTCCGCCTCGTCGATCTCGTCCAACCCTCTCTCGTCCTAACCACCCACGGCCCCTCCGCAGAATTCGCCTCAGCCCTCCGCTCCCGCGGCTGGAACGCATGGTCCCTCCTCGGCTCGGATCAACTCGAACTCTCCCTCGCCTCACCCGCCACTCCCCAGCCCGACCCTGACACTCCCTCCGTCGCCCCCGCCTCTCCACCTCCGCCCTCTAGCGAATTCTCCGCCTTCGCCGACATCTGCGACGCCGTCGCCGCCGCCCCCGGACGCTCCGCCAAATCCTCTCTCCTCGCCCCTTTCCTCAACCGCCCCACCGACGCCGCCACCCTCGCCACCAGCATCCGCTTCCTCGCCGGCAAACCCGCCGCCACCCGCGCCCAGCTCTCCAATCTCCAAACCGGCCCCGCCCTCATCCGTCAGGCCCTCATCGACGCCGCCGGCATCTCCCTCCCAGCCTACCGCGCCATCTCCCGCGCCCAGAACGACGCCGGCCGCACCGCCTTCCTCGTCCTCGACGGCCGCACATCCCCGCAACCATGGTCCCTCGCCGACGTCCAGGCTGTCTTCGATCAGCTCCTCTCCGCTAACTCCCCCTCCGCCCGCCTCGCCATCCTCACCAAAGCCTTCCGCACTCTCTCCCCGCGCGAAGCCCAGTACGTCGTCAAAATCCTCACCGGTGACACGCGCCTCGGCCTCAAGGAAGGTCTCCTCGAAGACGCCATCGCTAACGCCTTCAATTCCTCGCCCGACGCCGTCCGCTCCGCCCACATGCTCAATGGCGACCTCGGCACCACTGCCATCCTCGCCCGCGACGGCCGTCTCGACGAAGCCTCCCTCGTCCCGTTCCAACCGGTCAAAGCCATGCTCGCCTCCCCAGTCGACTCCACGTCCTCCGCATGGGACCAGCGCCCCGCCCCAGACCACCCCACAGGCCTCTGGCTCGAAGACAAATTCGACGGCATCCGCGCCCAGCTCCACGTCACCCCCACCCTGGCCGCTCTCTTCTCCCGCGACCTCCGCAACATCTCGCGCGAATTCCCCGAACTCATCGCCGCCGCCTCCGGCTTCCCTGACCAGATCATCGCCGACGGCGAAATCATCGCCCCAGGCCTCTCCGGCCACGCCGACTTCGCCGCACTCCAGAAACGTCTCGGCCGCCGCGACCCCGACCTCTTCCTAACTTCCGACATACCCGTCCGCTGCATCCTCTTCGACCTCCTCTGGCTCAACGGCAATTCCCTCATCCACCTCCCTCTCCAGCAGCGCCGTCTCCTTCTCGACTCCCTCCACCTCCCCAAGGGCTTCGAACGCATCGCCGTCCGCTTCGCCTCCTCCCCCACCGACCTCGACCGCGCCTTCCTCGACGCCCGCCGCGCCGGCAACGAAGGCCTCATCCTCAAAGACCCGGAAAGCCCCTACTCCGCTGGCCGCCGCGGCCGCTCATGGCTCAAACTCAAACGCTCCCCGCTCTCCCTCGACGTCGTCGTCACCGCCGTCCAGCAAGGCCACGGCAAACGCAGCCACCTCCTCAGCGACTTCACCTTCGCCGTCCGCGACCCCTCAGACGGTTCTCTCAAAAACATCGGCAAAGCCTACTCCGGTCTCACCGACGCCGAACTCGAATCCCTAACCGAACACTTCTCCCGCACCACCATCACCACCGACGGCCGCACCCGCACCGTCACCCCGGACACGGTCCTCGAAGTCACCTTCGACGCCATCAACCCCAGCCGCCGCCACGCCAGCGGCTTCGCCCTCCGCTTCCCACGCATCCGCGCCCTCCGCCACGACAAATCCCCGGACGACATCGACACCCTCACAGAAGCCGCCCGCCTCGCCGCTCTCTCATCTCCACTAATCTGATTTCAGCACCCACCCTCCCATGCACCGCCTCTCCCTCGCCGCCCTCTCGCTCCTCGCCACCCTATCGTTTCTCGCCAACGCCAACGCCGCCCCTGAATTCCGCGCCGGAGCCGCCCGCTCGGTCATCACTCCTCCCCTCGGAGCCGCCATGGCGGGTTACTATCACTTCCGCGCCTGCGACGGGGTCCTCGACGACCTCCACGCCTCCGCCCTCGTCCTCCACGACGGCACGTCCATGGCCGCCATGGTCACACTCGACCTCATCGACGCCCCCCGCTCGCTCGTCGACGCCGTCCGCGCCCAGGTCGACGCCGATGGCGTCCTCCCCGGCACCAGCGTCATGATCTCCGCCACCCACGCCCACACCGGCCCCGTCCCCGGCAGGTTCCTCCGCACGCCGGACGCCCCCGACGCCTCGGCCACCGGCCCCGACTCCCCACACGGCAAATACCTCGCCGCCCTCCCTAACCTCATCGCCGCCGCCGTCCGCAACGCCGCCGCCGCCCTCGCCCCAGTCTCCATCTCCGCCGTCTCCGGCGATTGCCCGGACACCACTTTCTGCCGCCGCTTCTATCTCAAAGACGGTTCGGTCGCCTGGAACCCCGGCAAACTCAACCCGGCCGTCATGCTCCCCACCGGACCCACCGACCCACAATCCCAGGCGGTCTTCTTCGAACCCCCTCACGCTCCCGGCTCTCTCGCCCCAGCCCTCGCCATCTACGCCAACTTCTCCATGCACCCGGACACCGTCGGCGGCTCCAAAGCCTCCGCCGATTACCCCGGTGCCCTCGCCCGTCTCCTCGCCGCCTATCACGGCAGCAACGCCATCACGCTCTTCGGCAACGGCACCTGCGGCAATCTCAACCACCTCGACGTCCACTGGAACCGCTCCCAGTCAGGCCCCGCAGAAGCCAACCGTCTCGCCACGCTCATCGCCGCCTCTCTCTTCCGCGCCGAAAAATCCCCGCGCCCCATCGCTCCCTTCCCTCTCAAGGTCCGCTCCACCTCCGTTCCCCTCGCCGTCCCCTCCGTCTCCCCGGAACAATCCGAACTCGCCTCCCTCACCGTCTCCGGCAAACGCTCCACACCCCCCTCCTTCAACGATCTCGTCCACGCCAACCGCATCCTCGACCTCGCCCAACTCAACGGCCAACCCATCCCCGCCGAGGTCCAGGTCATCTCCCTCGGCCAGGACATCGCATGGGTCGCCCTCCCCGGCGAAATCTTCGCAGAACTCGGCCTCGCCCTCAAAAAACGCTCGCCCTTCCCAGTCACCATCATCACCACCCTCGCCAACGGCTCCGTCGGCTATGTCCCCGACCGCCGCAGCTACGCCGAAAAAGCCTACGAAGCCGAAAGCGCCCGCGTCGAACCAGGCAGCGGCGAACAACTCGTCGACGCCGCCATCTCCCTCCTCAACTCCCTCCACCAATCCCCCTGACTCCCACCCCTCCCATTTCCTGAATGCGCGGTTGCCCCTCCCCGCCCGAAAAGGAATCCTCCACCCCTCGCGCCCGCAGGCCAGTCGCCCGCACGCGCCATCTAACCAAACCAATTCGTCTCACCCCATGAACCGCTTCTCGCTCCGCGCACTCACGGCCGCCGTGCCCGCGCTCATCCTCTCCATCGCCGCTCCCACCCGCGCCGCTGAAGGCTGGACCGAAGATTTCGACAAGGCCAAGGAAACCGCCGCCAAAGACGGCAAAGACCTCCTCATCGACTTCACCGGCTCCGACTGGTGCGGCTGGTGCATCAAACTCCAGAAGGAAGTCTTCACCAAGGACGGCTTCAAATCCACCGCCCCCAAAAACTTCGTCCTCGTCGAACTCGACTTCCCCCAACAGAAGGAACAATCCAAGGAACTGAAGGCCCGGAACGCTAAGCTCCAGGAGGAATTCGGCATCGAAGGCTTCCCCACCATCGTCCTCGCCGACGCCAAGGGCCGCCCCTACGCCAAGACCGGATATCAGGAAGGCGGCCCAGACGCCTACCTCAAACACCTCGACGAACTCCGCCAGGTCCGCATCGACCGCGACGCCGCCTTCACCAAAGCCAAATCCGCTGAAGGCCTCGAAAAAGCCAAGCTCATCGCCGCCGCCCTCGAAAAACTCGACGCCGACGTCGTCACCAAATTCTACAAGGAAGAAACCGACGAGGTCATCGCTCTCGACAAGGACGACTCGCTCGGCCTCAAGAAGAAGCGCGACACCGCCGGCAAAATGGACGCCCTCAACAAGGAACTCGAAGCCCTCGGCACCAGCGGCAAACTCAAGGAGTTCGAGGCCCGCATCGATAAGTTCATCGCCGACGAAAAACTCGACGGCGAAGAAAAACAACAGATGCTCATGCAGCGTCTCCAAGTCTACGGACCTGACCGCCTCGACGCCGCCGACAAACTCATGGACGAGGTCGTCGCCGTCAAACCCGACAGCGACACCGCCACCCAGGCCAAGGCCATCAAGGAACGCATCGTCGAAATGAAGGCTCAGGTCGAGAAATCCCAGAAGGAAGAACCCGCCGAAAAGGACGCCCCGGCCGAAAAGGAAGAAAAGGAAGACGCTCCCACCAAAAAGGGTAAGTAATCTCCCCACTCTCTCTCCCAAGGGCACCGTTGCACCCACGCAGCGGTGCCCTCTTTTTTTATCCCGCACTCCCACCCCATCCCCTCACAAGTCTTGCACCACCCCGCCCACTCCCCCATAATCCCTCCCATGAACCGACGCTCCTCCGCCGCCGTCCTCGCCGCCGCTCTCAGCCTCATCTCCCACGCCGCCGCTCAGACGCCCCTCGACTTCTTCATCACCGACCCCTCACTCTGGAAACTCGCCCCCGCAGAACTCGAGGCTCGTCTCGCCCCCCTAGGCTACAAAGCCGCCACCCCATCCGACGGCTCCGCCACCCTCGGCGACCCGCGCGACCTCATGAAGCTCAAGGCCCAGCTCGCCCCCGGCCTCCCCGTCTGGAACGTCAAACTCGCCCCCTCCACCACTCTCCGCCGCGCCACCATCTCCCTCCTCCCACCAGCCACCGTCGGCACCCCGCCCACCAAATCCGAATTCCGCGCCACCTCCAAAGCCGCCGCCGACTTCATCCAGAAATCCCTCCGCTCTCAACCCAAGCCATGGATCATCGACTACGCCAACCCAGGCCGTAAAACCGAATGCCTCCGCTGGACCTCCGACTCCCTCCAGGTCGTCCTCACTTCCTCCTCCCTCGACTCCGGTACCTTCACCCCGGAACGGCTCGACCTCAAAATCATGCCCTCCGCCGCCCCCGGCACCCCTCCTAACGCCAAACCCGCCGCCCCCACCCCGGACCGCACCACCGGCACCATCAGGCTCTCCGGCATCCCCGGCTTCAACCCATGGCCCGGCCACCCACCCGACTGGGCCATCGTCGAACAAGCCCTCTGGGCCCTCGGCAAATCCTCCGACCGCAACGCCATCCTCGAATACTCCGACCTCGGCCCCTCATGGCCCGGCAGCTTCTGCCCAGCCATCAGCCACGTCACCCGCGCCTCTCTAGCCAAGCCCATCGTCCTCGTCCCCGAAATCCACGCCGCCCCCGAAGCCGCTAAACTCGCCACCGCCTGCCAGGCCGCCGCCAAAAAAATCGGCCAGCCCGCCCCCCAGACCGTCCAGAACCTCCTCGACATCCACCCCGAAGTCCTCCGACTCGCCCGCGCCAGCCAACCCCAGACCGCCCTCCTCTCCGCCGCCATCCGCAAAGCCCTCGACGCCGGCCAACCCATCCTCTGGCTAGGCTGGCGCGGCCTCTACCAGGAATCCCCCGAAACCCCCGAAAAACCCACCCCAGCCATCCGCCTCATCTCCGGCCTCGCCCCCCGCAACGGCCGCGTCCTCTTCACCGCCACCTCCGGCCAACCCGACGGCGACATGGCCACCTCCGACGCCCTCGCCTCCTCCTTCCAAATCATCGCCCTCT
Organism: Verrucomicrobiaceae bacterium; assembly: GCA_027483175.1. GTDB lineage: Bacteria > Verrucomicrobiota > Verrucomicrobiia > Verrucomicrobiales > V1-33 > V1-33. The sequence continues at coordinate 8,985 of JAIXVE010000204.1, forward strand.
CAAAATAACTCCCCCACTTCCTTCCCCACAAGCCCCCTCCCCCAACACGCCCTTCTCACTTCTCACTTCTAACTTCTAACTTCCCTCCCCCCTCCACCGCGCCAACGGCGCAACCCATACCAGCCTGGGGCATCGCCCCAGGTAAACCACAACCTAACACACCAAGCCCTGAAAGGGCGCAACATGACAACCCTCCGAACCAGCGCGCCGCAGGCTCTGGACTGCTGGGAGAATCACAGCTCTCTCTCGCGCACGGAGTGCGCCTAGCCGCCCCTCTCCCAACACGCCACCCTTTTTACTATTCACTATTCACTATTTCCAATTTCCCTCCCCTCCGCCCGGCCGAAGGCCCTTGGACTGCGGAAGCCTGCTGCCGCTTTCCCGGAGCCAGCCTGCTGGCCCGGCACCATTCAAGCCCTCCCAACAAGCCCTTCTCACTTCAAACTTCTCACTTCTCACTTCCCTCCCCCCCTCCCAACACGCCCTTCTCACTTCTCACTTCTCACTTCCCTCCCCCCCCTCCCAACACGCCCTTCTCACTTCCAACTTCTCACTTCCCACTTCCCACTTCCCTCCCCAACTCCAGACCCGTGTCCCAAAGGGACACCGTATACCAGCCCAGAGCAACGCTCTGGGAACCACCCAGCCCAAGCCCGGCGTTCTGTAGGAACGCCGCATACCCACACCCTACCGTCCCCCACATGCCTGTAGACCATCGTGGTCCTCACGTCCCTATCCCCCATCAATTCCTGCAGAGTCCGGATCTCAGTGCCATTCTCCAGCCCAAGCCGCCACAACGCCAGTCCGACGCACCGCCTCACACTCGCCGCCCCCCGCCCCGAGTCCCTCCATTCTCACCAATACTTCGTCGAGAGTCCTGCCCAGCCTCTCACCTCAAACTCCGAATGCCTGCCCACCGCATCCGCGGCTTACATTCACCTGAAATCTTCATACCCCGGCTCCGCCCCCCTTGACCATCACCAATGCCAAAACACCATGGGAAGCCGTTGCCAATTCTGTCGGTTCGGATATTGCGAGCCAAAGGAAGGCATATCCATTGAATTCAGGCAGTTGCAAGAATACAACACCCGGCCGAACGCCCCGTTTGCAAATGGATATTCCACCAGATATAGTGGAATCATACACTGTTCTGCCAGAAAATGAACCTCCTCGATGAGACTGCATACAAGGCGACCTTCCGAGAGCCCATGCTAAGGGTTGGCGATGACGATGAGCCTCCCTTTGATTATTGGCCCTATTTCGAGCAGATTCCCAAAGCGGACTTTGAGGGGTTTGATTGCACCGAGGGGCAGGTGGATTGGGCGTGGCGGACGCCCGATGCTTGTTTCGAGCATGTATTGATCAACACTCGAGAGGATACTGACGTATTTATGGTGCTTGTCCTTGATCTGCAGGCTGGTTCCATTTTTGGGCACCGAATCCTTAATCTCAAGAATGAGTATGGCATCGAGCCGCTATCCGTGTGAATCCAAGAGGCACAACAAGACGGCACATCCAACGGCGGGCAACGTCCTTCTTTGAATTCAGGCTTCCTTCCCCGCCGTGGATGGCCTAGACGTTCTGCCAAGAAATTACACTATGAGAAGCGAGTTCCAGTTCTTCATGACGCCTGACGACGAGAGTGAGCTCGTAGAGGTTGCACAGAAGATGATCGATTCCATTGATCGAGACTCGGATATTCAATGGCTCTTCCGCGTCGGTGATTGTCCCATACAGCTCTTGAGGTCTTACATCCGCAACGGCGAATTGATTTCAGGTAGGATCTCGATTGCTACCAGCGGATTCGGCATCGACTATAAATCCGGAAGCGATGGGGAGTCCGTCTACAAGCGCCTGCGAAGTTGGCTCAAGAAGACCTACTCCAATGGGATGACCTGCCGGAACGTTCGTATCGATAACAGCCGGATGGACATTAGGTGCTTCTGGGTAAGCCCTCGGGTGATCCGGCTGATCCAAGCTGACTCTTCCCTTACTCTTAAGCAGGTTCCCAAAGCTCCAGTTGTTTTCGAACTGAAGAACCAAGAAGCAGAACAAGCCGCGCCGTGAAATCCACTACCAGCCGTTCAGTTCCGATGATTTTCCGAAACCACAACCTCAACCTCGTGATCGACGCGCGCCCCCGCTGGTAGTAGTGCACGCGCTTTACGTTCTGCGACTCCGCACGTCTCCCATGAAACAGCGCGCATGAAAGCCTCAACGCACGACACGTTTCCTCCGGTTGCAGGCGGTCTTGATGCCTACGAGCTCTACGTCTGGTTTCAGCTCTACTTCCTTTGCCACGACTGCGGCGAGTCGCTCGACTGCCCGGTTGCCGACGATGATATTGAGACTCCCGAGGGCGAGTGGATGCGCCGGAACGCGCAGCGTGCTCGCTCGCTTGGGTGGTATGTTCACCCACTTTCTGCTGACGGCTCGCTCACGCCGATCTGCTTTTGTCCGGGTTGTGCGGCTAGTCGCCATTTAGTCGTCCCGCAATGAACTCAACGTCGCCGAACATTCCATGCTGCATGGCTTCGACGAGCAACCCAACCAATGCCCCGTGGTTGAACAAGCCCGGCAATAGCACCCGGGACGAGCGATGCGCCTTGTGTTTGGCCCGCGTGCCCTGATTGCCCATCAAACGCGGAGCCACCGCCGGGACCGTCGAAAACAGACCGGGTCACGCGCCACCCTCAAAACAAGTCTTGCCCCCGCATCCTCACCGGATACACTGCTTCACGTTAGCGTCAAAATATGAAAATCATCGCTGCATTACTAATCCTTGGCTCGTTCTCTGCGCGAGGTACTGATCCGTCGTTGAAGCCCCAAATCGACCCAACAAAGAAGGCGAAGTATGCGGAACGTCAGCGGTTCCTCGTGGATCTCGATGGCGATGGAGTGGATGACATGTTGTTGTCGGGAAGCCGAGATGAATTCGGAACGATGGGCGGGCCTTGGACGGTGTATCTCAAGCGTGGCGAAGATTACAAGTCGGCTGGAGAGATTTGGGCACATCCTATGGCAATCGCCTTCGAGCCCGCTCAGACCCGATTCCATACCGACCCGAAAACACATAGATTCGCAAGAGTTTGGGTATACCTCAAGTCAAGTGGTAGCGCGGGTTCGTTTGGCTACTACTGCGTCGGTAAAGATTCCATTGACGCGATGGCTTCCTTGGAGATTTACCCAGGAGATGCAGGAACAGTAGTCGGCAACGCCATCTATGAAGCAACTTTCAAGAAGTCTCCGATCCCCTACAAATTGCAGACAAGTAAAACAGGTGAAGACGGAACGGTGAAGTGGCCGGAAACTAAAAAACACTAATCATTCCTGCATGGTGACACCCACTGGCCCCTCTGTTTTCGAAGCTCCCATCAGATTAAACCTCACCCCCGCGATCAACGTTGGCTCCCGCTAGTGTTTTTGCCTGTACTTGGACACCTGCATCCTCCGCGCAGTGAGCACAGAACCAGCAATTCAGAATCCCCCGCCCAGTCCGACTGGAGGTTGCTCGCTTGGTTGCGCTGGCACTTTTGTTCTCGTGGGACTTCTCTTCCCGTTCCTTCACATGCTTGCCGGCACTTGGGAGGGCGGCGAGATGATGTTTCTTCCCATGTTGATCGGCCTCCCGTCGTTTGCCATTGGACACATCCTCGCCATCATCGCGATATGCTCCAACGCTCCTTCGGCACGGCGAGCTGGTGAGCGCGCCTTGCTGATCATGTGGGGCAGCATTTTTCTCGTGGTCATCATAGGCACTGTTGCTGATACGTTTTTCCGACACCCCCATCCCGAGGCATCACCATGAACCAGCCCAACGCCAAACATTCCTTGATGCATGGCCGCGAGGAACGAGCCAGCCAATGCCCCTGCGGTTGAACAAGCCCGGCACAACCGCCGCCGGAACGCTCCCGTCACAGCCACCGGGCCATCCAACGTCGCCCACCCCGTGCCAGCGCGCCCACTGCGCCAACCGGACCGCCGCTACATACCACGATAAGGAAAACCCGCGCCCGGAGCGGCTCAGTCCAACAGCAACGCATCCGGGCAGCAGGCGGGTCCCGCAGGGTGCAGGACAAAATAGTCAGTTGAGGGCTGGCGACCATTTCGGTGGCTTGGCGCGTTGGGCTTTGAGAATTGGGAGGCGGGCCTTCCACACATCCGAGAACGTTGGCCCCAGGACGA
>JAIXVE010000095.1 GCA_027483175.1 Verrucomicrobiaceae bacterium
ACCCATCCTTCGAATCCCCGGAACGCACGTTCTCCTTCGGCTCTCCCCCAACCTCCGCTCCCGGCATCCAGCTCAATGAAATCTTCGCCCGCGGCTCGTCCCCCGATTTCATCGAACTCCTCAACACCAGCTCCTCCGCCGCCGAACTCTCCGGCATGGGTCTCACTGACAACCCAGCCGCTCCACCCAAATTCACCTTGCCCCCAGCCACGGTCCTCGCCCCCGGCGCTCTCCTCACCATCACGCTCGACTCCCGCGCCGCCTTCCGCCTCGACGGCGACGGCCAAACCGTCCTCCTCCTCAGTCCCGATGGCTCGCTCGCCGACTCGGTCTCCTTCGGCCCCCAGGCCCCCGACTTCTCCCTCGCACGCTCCCCCACCGGCTGGCAACTCGCCAACCCATCCCCCGGAAATCCTAACACCCCCACCGTTCTCGGCACCCCTTCCGCTCTCCGCTTCAACGAATGGATGGCCTCCAACCCGGACGGCCCGGACTGGCTCGAGCTCGCCAACCCATCCGCTCTCCCCGTGCCGCTCGCCGGCCTCCGCATCACCAACAGTCCCTCCATCTCCACTCTCCCCGCTCTCTCCTTCATCGGCCCACGCGGCTTCCAGCAGTTCCTCGCCGACCGCAACCCCGGCCCTCACCACCTCAACTTCAAACTCAGCGCCAGCGGCGCTTCCCTCTCCCTCTCCACCTCCTCAGGAGAACTCATCGACTCCCTAACTTTCGGCCCGCAGCTCTCCGGTATCTCCGAAGGCCGTCTCCCCGACGCCTCAGGCCCGCCCACCGCCTTCCCATCCAGCGATTCCCCCGGCGATCCCAATGCCCTCGCCATCACCGATGTCGTCATCTCTCGTCTCTACCCGGACATCGAACTCTTCAACGCCAACTCCCAACCCGTCTCTCTAGCCAACTGGTCGCTCTCCCCCGCCATCAACAGCCCTCTCGCATTCTCCTTCCCGCCCGATTCCCCGGCCCTCGCCCCAGGCGCAACGCTCTCCCGCAACGCCGCCGCCCTCCCCTTCACCCTCGACACAATCCGCGGCGGCGATCTCTTCCTCCAACACGACGGCACCCACCGCAGCCACCAACCCTACGGCGCCTTCGACGGCCGCCCATGGGGCCGGGTCTCGCTCCCCGACTCCTCCGTCTTCGTCCCCATCCTCCCCTCGCCCGCCACCCCCAATAACATCCCCGCCGTCGGCCCGGTCGTCATCTCCGAATTCAATTACCACCCGCCCGACGCCCCGGGCGACAACAGTCTCTACGAATTCATCGAAATCCGCAACACTAGCACGTCCTCCGTCGACCTCAGCGGCTGGCAGCTCGACGGCGATGTCTCCTTCACCCTCCCCGAAGGCACTTCCCTCCGCCCCAACGCCTTCCTCGTCTTCTCCCCGCTGCCGCCCGCAGAATTCCTCGCCCGATTCTCCGTCCCAGACGGCACTTCCGTCTTCGGCCCATGGTCCGGCTCACTCGACAACGGCACCGGCTCAATCCGGCTCATCCGCCGTCTCCCCCCAGTCTCCATCGAAGGCCCGGACTTCGGCTTCACCCCGGAAATCACCGCCGACGAGGTCCGCTACACGGACTCCTTCCCATGGCCCCCCGCCGCCGACGGCACCGGTCCCTCCCTCACACGATTACTACCCGATTCCTTCGGGCGCCTTCCCGACTCATGGTCGCCCGCTCCTCCCTCCCCCGGAGCCCTCCCCACACCTAACACCCCGCCCGCCATCACCATTGCCTCTCCCTCCGGCACCTCCGCCCCCGCCGGAATCCCGCTCTCCTTCTCCGCCTCCCCATCCGACCCCGACGGCCGCATCACCGCCGTCCAATGGTCCGTCAACGGCGCCATCGCCGCCACTTCCACCACTCCACCCTATCTCTTCTCTTGGTCCTCCAACACCACCGGCCCACACACCATCTCCGCCACCGCATGGGATGACCGTCTCGCTTCCTCCTCCTCATCACTCGCCCTGACTCTCCTCAGCGATCCCCCCATGGCCGCCATCCTCTCGCCAGCCCAGGGCACCCGCTTCAACACTTCCGAACCCATCACCATCACCGCCGCCGCCCGCGACCCCGAAAACCTCCTCCAGCAGGTCGACTTCTTCGCCGACTCCACCCTCATCGGCTCGGCCTCCGCCCCGCCATGGCAATTCACATGGCCCAACACCACCCCCGGCCCTCACCTTCTCACCGCCCGCGCCACCGACCTCTCCGGGCTCTCCTCCACATCCCTCCCCATCACCATCTTCGTCGCCACCTCCGGCACCGACGCCACCATCACCGCCTTCCACGTCCCCGCAGGCACCATCGGAAACCAGAACTACAACGGCAGTCTCGGCATGGACTTCGATGTCATCTCTCCCATCCTCGTCTCCCGCCTCGGTGTCTTCGACAGCGGCGCCAATGGCCTCAGCGCAACCCTCACCGCCCAGCTCTGGCGCACGGCCCCAACCCAGCAATTGCTCGCCTCACTTTCCTTCTCACCCGCCTCCCCCGGCACCCTAGCCCCATCCTCCTCCAATCGCTTCAAAGACCTCACCACCCCGCTCTCCCTCCCCGCCGGTTCCTACTCCATCGTCGCCTTCGGCTACTCAGCCACCGAACCCAACGGCAACACCAGCGGCGCCATCCCCACATGGTCCACCAACGACGGTGGCGGTCTCCTCCGCTTCTCCGGCACCAGCCGCTACGGCAATGCCAACCAGTTCCCCACCACCCCCGACGGAGGCCCCGCCAACCGCTACGCCGCTGGCACGTTCGCCTTCCTCTCCGCCGACCGCGACTCCGACGGTCTCCCCTCCGACTGGGAATCCGCCAACGGTCTCAACCCAGCCGACCCCTCAGACAGTCTCTCCGATCTCGACAGCGACGGCGCCTCGAACCTATCCGAATTCGCCGCCGGCACCGACCCTCGCAACGCCGCCAGCACGTTCCGCATCACCTCCGCCTCCATCTCCGCCAACACCATCACCGTCCGCTTCCCCCTCGCCGCCAACCGCAAAGCCTCCCTCCAAACCAGCCCGGACCTCATCTTCTGGTCAGAAGCCCAATCCGTCACCGCCACCGCCTCCCCACGCGACATCTCCCTCTCCATCCCCGCCAACCAGAACACCCGCTTCCTCCGCGTCGCCGCCTCCCTCCCCTGACCGCCCCCCCTCCCTCCACTACCAGCACGCCGCGCATCCCCCGCCAGTGCCCCGGAAAGGTACACACCAGCGGATACTCACCCGGCACCGCCGGCGCAGTAAACACCAGCTCCGCTTCCTTCCCCGGCTGCACCAGCGGCGTCGCCTGCAGCACTTCCGGCACCGCCGGAACATAACCCTTCGCCAGCCCATCCGGCCCCCCCGCTAGCTTGTCCGCCAGCGCCCCCACCTTCTCCAGCGACCCCGGAGCCAGCACCACCAGGTTGTGCAGCATCACGTCAGGATTCCGGAAAATCAGCCGCACCTTCGCCCCAGCCTTCACCGTCATGCTCCCCGGCTCAAAACTCATCCGCCCAGGCACCGCCTGCACAAAAATCGCATCTCCCAGCGCCTTCTGCGCCTTCTCATAATCCGCCGCCATCGCCGCCAGCTCCTCCGCACCCTCCGCCGCCCGCGCCTTCGCCAGCCGCTGCCCTAGCGAATCATACAGATACACCGCCGGCGGCTTCTGAATGTTCCGGAACCTCGTCTCGATCACATTCAAGCCCGGCCCCAGTCTCAGCTGCACCTGCTGGTCATTCAGCCACATCGAATCCGAACTCAGCATCGGCACGCCATTCACCAGAATGTCCACATATCCATGCCGCACCGCCAGCACCGCAGGCTGTTCCGCCTCCGCCCTCACAAATGTCCGCCACGCACCTTTCCCCAGATCCACCCACTCCTTCACACGCGTCCCCTCCGCCACCTCCAGCACCGGCACACTCCGACCCAGCGCCGGCTTCGTCCCGTGTCTCAGATCATCCACCATGTGCTGCACATCCCCGTTCACCGGCCGCAGGCTCTGCAGCGCCAGCTCCACCTCCGGACGCCCCGGCCGCAAATGCGCCACCGCATCCACCAAATCCATCTGCACCCGCGGACTCGGATCTCCCGCCGCCGTCGCCAGCCGCCTCACCGCATCCGGCAGACGGTCAGCCTGAAACCTCACCATCCGCACCGCCGCCGCTCGAATCTGCTC
>JAIXVE010000093.1 GCA_027483175.1 Verrucomicrobiaceae bacterium
ATGCCGTCGGGGCGTTCGAGGAAGGCGGCGGTGGCGCAGGTGGTGTTGAAGTAGAGCGTGTAGTTGCAGGCCGGGCAGTGGAGCGGCTGGGTCGGCGAGGCATTGCGCGGGATGCCGCATGAAGGGCAGTGTCGGAACGAGGAAGACGGGTGCATGGGTGTCAGGCTGGTGCGGGCGGCGGCACGGATGGCATCTTCTGAATTTGGGGAAAGCATGAACTACGAGAAATCCGGACCCGACTGCACAGAGGAGGCCAGCTATTTGGTTTCAGTGAGTTCTCCGAGACGCGAGGCAATCCAGTTGTTCAGACTCTCGCCTTCGTCTGAACTCAGTTCGACCAATCGACGATGAAGCGAGGGATCGATCCGAAGAAGAAATCGACCTGAGTATGGCTTGTCAGCAGCCTCGCCTCGGCTGGCGCAGTAATCGAGATAATCGTCAACTGAATCGCGGAATGCCGTCTTCAGTTCATCAACGGTTCTTCCCTGAAATGTTATAACATCACGCAGACCAGTCACTTCGCCGTGAAAAATATCGGCATCATCGTCGAATCGAATCGTGCATCCGTATCCTTTGTAGTTCATGATGGCTTTACTCCTGCTTCAGTTAGAAATCTGCGCATTGACTTCACCGCTCCTTTATCGGTCGCGGGTTGTGGGTGAGGCCTGTGAAAAACCGCTCTCACACCATTCAAGGCGATTCGAACCCTTGAGCCGCTACCCTCGGAAAGCTCGGCACCCAGGGCAATCAGCAAGGCTTCGATGTCCGCCCATTTGATGGATGAAGGAACGGGATTCCTGAAGATTTCGGCTAAAGTGTGTCGATGGCGGTTGTTCAACGCAAACGATGATACTATTTTCCGGTATCGCGGCAAGGATTATTTTTTGCCGATCCGATGAAGAACTGGAGCGGAGATAGACAGCATCGAGGCTGCCCGCAGGGTGGCAAGGTCATCATCGCTCGACCGCGGGGCGGGTGAGTTGCCCGATACGGCCGATCGGCCGGGTGCAGATCCGTTTCAGGAGGCGGAGTAGAATGGTGCCGATCCGGTTCTTCGGCGAAACTGGGATCATCAGAAGTTCGTGAACAAGGTGTGCTGCTTCGATGGTGTGCGGATGAGCTCGGCGCGAACTCCACCAAAACGTTGTGGCGTGCTCGCACTCCCCAGTTTCTTGCCAGCTTCCGAAACAGCGATCGAAATCCGCCCATCAACATCTGTCTTCTTGAAAGAACAAATAATCTCGTGCCCCTTCGCGTGAAACGTGGCGCTGCCTGTGCCGGATAACTGCTCTGAATGTCCGTCTGAGACAATTGTGCCTGTGAATCTCAGGCTTGGTTCGGAACATGATATGGTGACGATGATTTCTGTCGCGGGAATGCCAGAATAGTTGCACCTTGGCGATGTCGTATTGCAACCAGATAGGAATATGGCAACAACGAGTGTGAGGTGTGATTTGATGAAATTCATGGCTGGTGGAACATCCGTTTTTGATCGGAGTGTGGTGGCAGGTTTAGGGGCCTTTCAAGTGGCTGGATTTCAACGGTGTGATTGAACCGGAGGCATGGTATCCGGGCCAAGTGGATTGGCAAGGGCTTCCAGGGGGGGGCGTTGGTGATCATGGCGGTGCCGAGGTTGGGGCCTTCGACGATTCGAGTTGCGGAGCGCGGGACACGCGGCAGGGCGGAGGCATGTGGGGCCATGCGAGGTCAAAGGTTGGAGGGATGCCCGGGCGCTGGACGAGGAGTAAAGCTGGATTCGACTGCACTGCGGTGACCAGTCTAGACCGGGAGGAACGGGCGAAGTTGTTGGGCTAACGAGGCTTGCTGGAGCCGCCCGGTGGAGCCGATTGGCAGCCGACAGGCTGCTCGAATGGCAAGCGAAGTGCCGTCAAACGTGCACGGCGGGTGGTGTGGGGTGGTTGGAGGACGCATTTCTGCGATTCTGATCCGATTCGCCTTCCTGGTCGCTGCAAGCGATGGGGCGCTCATGGCTGGGAAACTCTCCAGAATCGACGTGACTCCGTGTTCGTGTTGATTGTGTAGGGTCTTTTGGTGACGTTTACTGCTGGCCAGTTGGGACCTAGAGTGGTGTTGCTGAACAGTGTGCCCTGATTCCAAATGAGGCGAAGAGTGCCGGGGGTGGTATCTGGCTCCAGCCACAGGTGAGGTTTGTCGGCGCGGTTGATCCACACCGTGAGCCGCGAGTAGTAGAGAGCCGTTAGACTTTCGAATCCCGAGTCGGTGCCGAAGATCAACCAAAGTGAACCGTCGCTCGCTGTACGTGAGGAGATCGGTTGGCCATGCTGATGCCTCATCAACAGAACGTAATTCGCGTTTCCATCATCAGGTTTGGCTAAGTTGCCGATCACGGACATGTTGGAGCCGCCAACGGATTGGTTCCCCTTGTCGAGATTCATGCGCAGCCAAACTTCGCGTGGGTCGACAACTGCCTGCGGTTCAAATGCCACGGCTCCAGCCTTTATCGTGACGGCCTCCCCTGGCGCTCCTCCAACGCCCACGAGTCCTTCAGCGTACTTCGAGGCCAATTGGATCTCCATGGTAAGAATGACGGAGGTATTGGGCGGAAGTCCTGTGATCCGCTTCTTCCAGAACATGAACAGGTCGTCGCTGCGATTGATTCCCGATATGAAGAGAGCGGGGGATCCGCCTAGATTAGTGGGTCTTGCCTGCCATGAATTGGTAAATTGATACTGAGAGGAATCCCCATTGTGAGGGTAGTCCGCGAAGCCTGCTGAGAAGCCGTGGTCTGACTGCGCAAAGTCAAAGTCCAGACGTATCGCATCTGAGGCACGCAACGCGATGGATGGCATGATCGCAAATAATAGAAACGAGAACAAATGTTTCATTCTGGAAATTGGAATCTGATGGCGAACGGTTTGGTTTCAAGATATCCAGGGGAATAGGTTATTGCAATCGTAGCGTGGTGGCGGGTTTTGGAGCCTTCTTTCCCAGAGCGATGCTCTGGGCTGGTATGCAGCGTTCCTTCAGAACGCGGTGGTGGGGGTGGTGGGGTACCCAGAGCGGTGCTCTGGGCTGGTATACGGTGTCCCGTTGGGACACGGGGCAGGGCAGTTCTGAGGCGGTTGCTGGGGGACGGGGTGCCGGTGGCTGGGACGGAACGCGGTGGCGGACGGTGGTTTGCGAAGTGTGAGGGCGATGCCGTTGGGGACGCATGCCCGTTGGGGTTGGTAAAGTGTTAGTGTTGGGGGCCCAGGGTAGGCCTGCGTGGCCCAGGCCTACCCTGGGCTGGGGGACGCAATCCCGTTGGGATTGGGGATTTGTTGGTGTGGTGGACCCAGGGTAGGCCCGCGGTGCAGGCCAACCCTGGGCTGGGGGACGCAATCCCGTTGGGATTGGGGATTTGTTGGGGGCGGGGGACCCAGGGTAGGCCCGTGGCGCAGGCCAACCCTGGGGGACGCAATCCCGTTGGGATTGGTGGGATGCTGGTACGGATGACAAGGGCGGGACGCCCTTGCTAGTGTGCCCGGCATGGGCCTTAACTAATGACATGAAACGATGACATCGGAGCTGATGAGAGCAACCGTAGCTGAACCGCAAGGCGACGCCCGCGAGGGTGGAGCTGAAAGAAGCGGCAGGCAAACCCGCGACCATAGGAACACGAACCGGCAGCGAGGCAGGCAGTGGGCGATCAGCGTGCTGGCAAACGC
>JAIXVE010000114.1 GCA_027483175.1 Verrucomicrobiaceae bacterium
GGGGTGGGGGGGGGGGGGGGGTGGGGGTGGGTGGGGCGGCCGGGGGGTTGTGGGGGGGTTGGGGGGGGGGGGGGATGGGGCGGTGGTGGTGGCGTATGCGGTGGACGGGACCTCGCTGATGGCTGGGGACGTGCTGGTGATTCCGTCGAAGGCGAAGCTGAGGGTTCGTGCGGTGGTGCCTGACGAAGTGACGCCGGGGCAGGAGTTTGCGATGCCGGTGGTGGTGACGAATTTGTCAGGGGAGACGACGGTGGCGACGGCGGCGACGGTGAGTACGGGTGGAGTGGTGTCGCTGGCGACGATCCCGGCGATTGAGCCTGGGCGGACGGTGGTGGTGCGGGCGCAGGCGACGTGTCCGGTGCCATGGGCTGACTGGGCGGCGATACCGATTGGGGTTCCGGGATGGGGAGTGGTGGCTGGGGTTGGGCGGAGCCAGCGGCCGGTGACGGTGTCGGTGGGTGAGGTGGAGTGGCGCGGGGTGTTGCGGACGCGGACATTGAAGGTGCCGGTGGTGGCACCGGCGGGCGGGATTTTTAGTCAGGGTGAGCATGTGCTGACGCTTCCGGCGGGAGAGGGAGCTGTGGGGGTGAGGATTGTGAAGGCGGCGGATCTGGCGTCGTTTCCGGGGGCATCGCTTGATGCTGGCGGGGAGTTGCATGATGCCAGTGAACCGCAGCATCCGGCGAGTGCGTTGCTGCATGTGCTGGCGGCGCGGGCGGGGGCGACGGATGAGACGGTGAAGCGGGCGCTGGATGGGCGGATGGCGCTGCTGACGGCGGAGTTGGCGGTGACGGAGTCGGAAGGTGGCTGGAGCTGGGAGAACATCGGGATTTCGCCCGGGTTGCTGACGACGGCGTTCACGTGGCGGGCGCTGCTGGAGGCGAAGGCGGCGGGGACGGTAGTTAGTGACATGATGCTGAAGCGGACGGCGGCGTTTGTGGCCGGGAGGTACCGGGGGATTGGGGCGACGGATTTCGAGCGGAAGGCGACGACCCTGCAGTCGCTGGCGGCGGCGGGTCAGGCGGATTTTTCGGTGCTGAATCCGTTGTACCGGGCGCGGGAGACCCTAACGCCGGTGGCGTTGTCGCGGTTGTGTGCGGCGTTCATTCATGCGGGGCGGGAGGAAGAGGCGAAGGAAGTGCTGGTGCAGCTGCTGAAGACGGGGACGGCGGGCAAGACGCCGGCGGGTGAGGAGACCTTGTTCTGGCCGGGGGCGAAGACCGTGGCTGGGTTGAATGCGCCGGAGGAAGCGACGGCGGCGGCGTTGTGGTGTGTGGCGCGGTTGAGTCCGGCGGCACCGGAGGCGCGGCGGATTGCGTTGTGGCTGATCAATGCGGCGGCGAGTGCGCCGGGGGGGACGACACGGTGTCGGGGTCAGGTGATGCAGGCGCTGGCGGAGTATGCGAAGGCGCTGCCGCGGGCGGCGGCGGGGGACCGGGTGGAAGTGTTGTCAGGAGGGCAGGCGGTGGAAGTGATGCCGGGGCAACTGGTGCCGATGCCAGCGGATGGTCGGTTGGTGATCCGGGTGAGTGGGGCGGCTCCGGCGGTGGTGATTGCGGCGGTGGAGCGGGAGGTGGCTCCGGACGATCCGAAGACGTGGGAGTATCCGAAGATCGGGGGAAGGCTGTATCTGCACGATGATTTTGTGACGGACGGGATCCGGTTAGGGGCGGCGGGGAGTTCGCCGGTGACGCAGGCGGCGTATGGTCAACTGGTGCATGTGGTGGTGAAGGTGAGCAATCATCCGGATCCGACGTGGCAGTCGCACGGGAATTTCCTGCAGATTGACGAGGAGATTCCTGCGGGTTGTCTGCTGGTGGAGGGGAGCCTGCGGCACAATGCGGACCGGGTGGAGCGGACGGGCAACCGGTTGCGGCTGCGGTATGGACCGGGGACGATTCAGGATATCAGTTATGATGTGATTGCGCTGACGCCGGGCGTGTGGCCGGTGCGTGCGGCGGAGATTGCGGATCCTTATGATCCTGCGAGGTGCCGTCGGGGTGTGGCAGGGGTGCTGACGGTGCTGGCTCCGGGGGTGGAGAGTCCGGATGCGTATCAGATGAACCGGGCGGAGCACCTTGAGCTGGCGCGATTGAGATTTGCGCAGAACAAGGGGGCGGAGTGCCTAGGGCATCTGGATGCGCTGGCGGGTGGTAAGTTGAGTCAGGATGAGGAACGGGACATGGCGCGGATGCGGCTTTGGATCCTGGCGGAAGCGGCTGACGGGGATGCGCGGGCGATGATTGGAGCGTTCGAGCTGCTGAGCGAGCGTCATCCGCGACTGGTGATTCCGTTTGATAAGCTGCTGAAGGTGGGGCCTGCGTATCGGAAGTTAGGAGAGTTCGAGCGGGCGGCGACGGTGTTCCGGGCGGCGCTGGACGGGGCTTTTCTTGAGGATGCGGGGCTGGCGGTGGTGCTGGAGGACAATGGGGATTTTGCGGGCAGCGTGGCGTTTCAAGAAGTGCTCTGGTCGAGGTACCCTGACAGCCGGGATGTGATGGATTCGCTGAGTGGCCTTGCGCAGAGCCTTTCGACGCGGGCTCCTGAGGCGGAGAAGCTGCCGGTGCGGCGCGGGCAGCCGAAGCTGGAGAAAGTTGGGTTGCTAGGAAAGAGCCTCGGGCTGCTGCAGCGTTATGCGACCCTGTATCCGGAGGATGAGCAGGCGGACGACGTGGCGTTCAGTATGGTGAACGTGCATTTTGCGCTGAAGGATTATCCGGGGATGGTGGCGGCAGCGACGGCTGGAGCGGAGCGGCATGCTGGTGGCGGGTTTGCGGACAGCTTCAAGTATATGGCGGCGCTGGGGTATTTCTGGCAGGGGGCTTTTGACAAGGCGCTGGCGGCGGCGGCTCCGGTGGCGAACGGGGAGAGCAAGGACCGGGATTATGCGCGGTATGTGACGGCGCAGGTGCATCATGCGCAGGGGCAGCCGGCGCTCGCGATTGAGTGGTACAGCAAGGTGAAGGGCGTGTACGAGGATGCGGCGGAGGCGATTGCGTTGTTTGAGGAGAAGCGGGTGACGCTGCCTGAGGTGACGGTCTTCAAGCCGGGCGAGCCGGTGAAGCTGACGCTGGATTACCGGAACATTCGTGAGGGAGCGGTGCAGTTGTACAAGGTGGATCTGATGAAGCTGTATCTGCGGGAGAAGAGCCTGAGCAGCATTACGCGGGTGAATCTGGCGGGGATAGCGCCGGAGGGAGGGGAAGCGTTTGTGCTGGGAGACGGGAAGGACTTTGCGGTGAAGCAGAAAGAGCTGACGCTGCCGGTGAAGGAGGAGGGGGCGTATCTGGCGATTGTGCGCGGGGACAATCTGTTCACGAGCGGGCTGGTGCTGGTGTCGGCGCTGAAGCTGGATGTGAAGGAGAACAACAGCGGGACGGTGCGGGTGACGGTGACGGATGCGGCGGGCGGGAAGGCGGTGTCGGATGCGGATGTGAAGGCCCTGGGGAGCCAGAGCAAGGTGGTGCAGAGCGGGAGCACGGATCCGAGGGGCGTGTTTGAGACCGGGGGGATTGCGGGCACGGCGACGGTGATTGTGAAGCAGGGGGAGAGCCGGTATGCGTTCCATCGGGGGAACACGGTGATTGGCGGGGAGTTTGATCCGCCGCAGATCCCGCAGAACTTCGGTGGTGATGCTCCGGCGCGGAACGATGCGGTTCTGGAGCAGCGGGCGTCCGGGAAGCCGAAGGTGATGTCGAAGGGGGATTACCTGAAGAACATTGATGACTCGAACAAAGCGCTGCAGAAGCAGCAGATTGACAATTGGGAAGGGAAGCGGCGTTCGAATGCGAAGGGGGTTGAGGCGAGCGAGGCGCTGAAGAAGTGAGCGTCTGCGGCGGGGGAGCGGTCGTCCGGGCGGTCCGGGCGGCCGTAGCGGGAGGCGGGGAAATCCGATTGCGCGAGAGCGTGCGCGGCGGATGAAAAGGCAGTCGTTTTCACCATTTCGTCATGCAAACCACCCTTAGAGAATTCACCACGGCGTCCGGCAAGACCGGCAAGTATCATTCCCTTCCTGCGCTTCGGGAATCCGGCATTGCGCCGCAGCTGGACCGGCTGCCGACGTCGATCCGGATCGTACTGGAATCGCTGGTGCGGAACTGTGACGGGAAGAAAGTGACCGAGCAGGACGTGAAGAACCTGGCGGGATGGAATGCGAAGGCTCCGGGGGATTATGAGATTCCGTTCGTGGTGGCGCGGATTGTGTTGCAGGACTTCACGGGCGTGCCGCTGCTGGTGGATCTGGCGGCGATGCGGAGTGCGGTGCACGGGATGGGTGGGAATCCGAAGCTGATTGAGCCGCTGGTGCCGGTTGATCTGGTGGTGGACCACAGTGTGCAGGTGGATTTTGCGGGGACGGGGGATTCTCTGTCGCGGAATCTGGATCTTGAGTTTCACCGGAACCGGGAGCGGTATCAGTTTCTGAAGTGGGGCGAGCAGGCGTTTGACACATTCAAGGTGGTGCCGCCGGGGATCGGGATTGTGCACCAGGTGAATCTTGAGTATCTGGCGAAAGGCGTGCTGGAGAAGGATGGTGTGTATTATCCTGATACGCTAGTGGGGACGGATTCGCACACGACGATGATCAATGGTCTGGGTGTGGTGGGCTGGGGTGTGGGTGGGATCGAGGCTGAGGCGGGGATGCTGGGGCAGCCGGTGACGTTCCTTGTGCCGGAGGTGGTGGGGGTTTATCTGACGGGTGATCTGCAGCCGGGCGTGACGGCGACGGACTTGGTGCTGCGGGTGACCGAGGTGCTGCGGAAGACGAAGGTGGTGGGTAAGTTTGTGGAGTTCTTCGGGCCAGGGGCGGTTGCGCTGAGTGTGCCGGACCGGGCGACGATTGCGAACATGGCTCCGGAGTATGGAGCGACGATGGGCTTCTTCGGGATTGATGAGGCGACGGTTGGTTATCTGAAGGGGACGGGTCGGTCGGCGGAGCAGTGCGAGGTGGTGGAAGCGTACTGCAAGGCGCAGGGGCTGTGGGGCATTCCGCAGCAGGGCGAGGTGGATTACACGCAGGTTGTGGAGTTGGATCTTGGTTCGGTGCATCCGGGTGTGGCGGGGCCGAAGCGTCCGCAGGATCGGATTGATGTGGCGGCGCTGAAGCAGACGTGGAACGCGCTGCTGACGAAGGCGGCTCCGGATGGATACGGCAAGACCCCGCTGAGCGGGCCGGTTGAGGAATTGGACGAGGTGCCGGACGTGGCGATTCTGGGTGCGTTGTCGGGTCAGTCGGGGACGAGCACGGAGGACGCGCCGCCTGCGGCTGGTTATCCGGCGTGGGAAGTGACAGTGGATTCGAAGGGCGGGATCAAGGACAACATCACGCACGGCAGTGTGCTGATTGCGGCGATCACGAGCTGCACGAACACGAGTAATCCTAGCGTGATGCTGGCGGCCGGGTTGCTGGCGCAGAAGGCGAATGCGAAGGGGCTGACGGTGAATCCGTCGGTGAAGACGAGCCTGGGGCCGGGATCGCGCGTGGTGACGGATTACCTGACGAAGACTGGATTGCAGAGCGAGCTGGACAAGCTAGGGTTCCAGACGGTTGGGTACGGGTGCACGACGTGCATCGGGAATTCCGGGCCACTGGACAAGGGGATTGAGGATGTGGTGCGGGCCGAGGACATTGTGGCGGCGTCGGTGCTTTCGGGGAACCGGAATTTCGAGGCTCGGGTGCATCAGAGCATCAAGGCGAACTTCCTGATGTCGCCGCCGCTGGTGGTGGCGTATGCGATTGCCGGGACGGTGGACATTGACCTGACGAAAGAGGCGCTCGGGACGGGGAGTGATGGCGAGCCGGTGTTTCTGAGTGACATCTGGCCGACTGGTCAGGAGATTGATGCGGCGATGCGTTCTGCGCTTTCGCCCGAGGTCTTCCAGAAGCTGTACACGGGCTTTGCGGAGCAGAATCCGAAGTGGAACGGGATCACGGGATCGACGGGATTGGTGTACGACTGGGATCGTGATTCGACGTATATTCAGGAGCCGCCGTTCTTCTCGAAGTTCAGCATGACGCCTGGGGATATCACGGAAATTACCGGGGCGCGTCCGCTGGGGATTTTTGGGGATTCGGTGACGACGGACCACATCAGTCCGGCGGGGAACATCAAGAAGGACAGCCCAGCTGGGAAGTTCCTGAGCGACAGCGGCGTGACGGCGGCGGACTTCAACAGTTACGGCAGCCGCCGCGGGAACGACCGGGTAATGACGCGGGGGACGTTTGCCAACGTGCGGATCAAGAATCTGATGCTTGGGGGCAAGGAAGGGGGCAGCACGCTGCTTCAGCCGACGGGTGAAGAGGTCAGTATCTACGACGCGGCGCTGGCCTATCAGAAGGCGGGCACGCCGACGGTGATCATTGGTGGCGAAGACTACGGGATGGGTTCGAGCCGCGACTGGGCGGCCAAGGGCACCAACCTGCTCGGGGTCAAGGCGGTGATCACGAAGTCGTTCGAGCGGATTCACCGGAGCAATCTGGTGGGGATGGGCGTGCTGCCGTGCAACTTCAAGGACAAGGCGGACTACGATAAGGTGAAGGAGTTGAGTGGCGCGACCTTTGATCTGCTGGGCGTGTCTAACGACATCAAGCCGCAGAGCGAGGCGGTGCTGCGGGTGCATCCGGCGGGTGGTGCGTCGTTTGACGTGCCGGTCGTGGTGCGGCTGGATACGCCGGTGGAAATTGACTACTACCGTGCGGGTGGGATTCTGCCGTATGTGCTCGCGCAGATCCTGCGTGCTAGCAAGGACGCCTGAGGGTGAGCAAAGTGAAGAGCCCATCCCTGCGGAGCGCGGGGATGGGCTTTTTTGTGGGGCAGGGGGATGGGGGGGGGCAGGGGAATTGGGGGCAAGGGAATGGGATTGGGGAGGGCAAGTGAGGAGAGAAAATGGCAGGGGAATGGGGTGGCGGGCGTGCAGGCGCGATGGATGGTGGCGGCGTCCGGGGCGCCGAGGCGGAGTGTGAACCCGCGGGCAGCCCGGGGACAGGCGGTCTTGCTCCGGTATGGCTATCGATCGCCCTCTCAAAGTCTGCCGGTGGCTGGCGATGAGGGGCTTGGACGGAGAGGATCCGATTGCCCGGTGTGCCAATGTGGATGGCGGGGGCTCAGAGCGATGCGGCGAAGGATTCGAGGGAATCGGAGACGATGGCGGCGCGGTGGAGGGCGCGGAGTTTTTCGGGATCGGCGATGGCGTTGAGGGAGTCGCGGAGGCCGTCGGGGATTGGGCCGAAGCGGAGGTCGAGGGCTTCGAGGACGGATTGGCGGCTGGCGGCGAGGGTGCCTTTGCGTTCGCCGTTGGCGAAGCCTTCCTCGATTCCATCTTGGTGGCCTTCTTGGCGAAGTTTCTGGGCGAGGGTCATGGCGGCGGTGCGGTGGGGTTCAGAACCGATGGATTTGATTTTATGGAAGAGGGCGTCATTGTCAACGGAGTCGCGGCTGCACATGTAGCTGAC
>JAIXVE010000161.1 GCA_027483175.1 Verrucomicrobiaceae bacterium
CCGGAATAACCGGAAACAGGGCTGCTAACTCAACTCGACCCCCAACGGATTTACTTGATCAGCGGCGGCCTCTAAAGGGGCGGCACCCCCGTGTCCAGAAGCCTATGGGATGGGAGTGGAGATCTTTCAGGGTTTCATTTGCAGTCAGGCGAATCTCAACAGCTGCCCAATCACTCCGGTCTGCCGTACGCGTCGCGCCGATCGCTGAGCCGCGGAATCCCACAAGGCCCAACACAAGAAGAATGCAAATCAGCCTATTCATTGGGCAAGTAGTCACAATCGTACGCACAGACGCTGGCGATGTCACCCACTTCATCGGCGATGGCCCCCAGCGCGTCCATGGCCTCGTCCCTCACCGCATGGCCGAATTCATCCACCGGCGAGCGTCCTCCTCCCCTTGTTCCACGATCTTCAGGCAACGCAGGCAATTTCATAGCCCCTCTCCCTTCCATCACCTCACCACGCCGGACAGCGGGAAATCCACGCAATCACACCCCCCACCCGCCTTGCTCGTCCCCCCGATCCACCCCATCATCCCCGCCATGAAGTCCATCCTGCTCGCCTCGTCCCTCCTCTCCGCCCTCCTCGCCACCGCCACCGCCGACACCAACTGGCCCGAATGGCGCGGCCCAGCCCACAACGGTACCGCCCCCGACGCCACCCCACCTACCAAGTTCGACGAAAAAACCAACCTCCGCTGGAAAGCCTCCCTCCCCGGTTCCGGCGCATCCTCCCCCATCGTCTGGGGCAACCGCATCTTCATCCAGACCGCCATCCCCACCGGCAAAAAAACCGAACGCGCCGCCACCGACGCACCTCCCGCCGCTCCCCCCGCACCCGCCCCTCAAGGCCCACCCCGCCAGCGCGGCCGCGGCGCACCCGGATCCATGCGCGGCGAAGCCCCCTCCGAAATCCACCAGTTCGTCCTCCTCTGCCTCGACCGCTCCAACGGCAAAACCCTCTGGCAGAAATCCCTCCGCGAAGAACTCCCCCACGAAGGCCACCACCGCGACCACGGCTTCTCCTCACACTCCCCCGTCACCGACGGCACCCACGTCTACGCATGGTTCGGCAGCCGCGGACTCCACTGCCTCGACATGGAAGGAAAGGTCATCTGGTCCAAAGACCTCGGCCGCATGCAGACCCGCAACGCCTTCGGCGAAGGCACCTCCCCGGCCCTCAGCGGCGACACCATTGTCGTGAACTGGGACCACGAAGGCGATGACTTCATCGCCGCCTTCAACAAACTCACCGGCACCGAACTCTGGCGCACCAAACGCGAAGAGGAAACCACATGGACCACCCCGCTCATCGTCTCCCACGACGGCCGCCAGCAGGTCATCGTCACCGCCACGAACCGCATCCGCTCCTACGACCTCCAGTCCGGCAAGGAAATCTGGTCCTGCGGCGGCATGACCGCTAACGTCATCCCCACCCCCATCGTTCAGGACGGCATCCTCTACGCCATCAGCGGCTTCCGCGGCGCAGCCCTCCTCGCCATCCGCCTCGGCGGCACCGGCGACCTGACCGACTCCCCGTCCGTCCTCTGGAAACACGAGAAACGCACGCCCTACGTCCCCTCCCCGCTCCTCACCGACGGCCGTCTCTACTTCCACTCCGGCAACGACGCCTACCTCTCCATCCTCAACGCCAAAGACGGCAAAACCCTCCTCGAAGCCGAACGCATCCCCGGCATGAACGGCATCTATTCCTCACCAGTCGCCGCCGCAGGCCACATCTACTTCACAGGCCGCGACGGCAACGTCGTCGTCGCCAAAGCCTCCGATAAACTCGATATCGTCCACTCCGCCAAACTCGACGAAGCCTTCGAAGCCTCCCCTGCCATCGCCGGACCAGACCTCTTCCTCCGCGGCCATCAGCACCTCTACTGCTTCTCCTCCGCCCAACCCTGATCCGCTGTCTGGCAACTCCTGAACCCTGACAAACTCCCGGGCCCTCACCGCCCCGGCACCAGCACCATCACCGCCACCCCGGGCAACAGCACCGCCGCATCCGCCAGCAACGGCACCAGCCCGCCCGGCAGTCTCCGCCGCACCACCCACAGCAACACCAGCAAGCCCGCCGCCACCGCCGCCGCCGCAAACAACGGCCGCGCCCATCGGTCCGCGTACACCCACTGCATCACCCCGCCCACCGCCACCGTCAGCGCCATCCCCGGATAAATCCTAGCCAGCGACCGCTCCTCCCCACCGGCCCCGCCCCCCTCCACCAGCCGGATCAGCAGGGTGTTCAGCAGGCACACCGACGCAAAAATCAGCACTTCGTTCCCACCCAGCAGATCCCGCCACGCCTCAATGTGCGCATGCGGAGCCAGCGCACACCCGAACGCAAACAGCCACGCTCCTAACGCCTTCCGCGGCAGGATCCACGCCGCCGGCCGATCCCCCTTCACGCGCAGCACCAGATACATCCCCGCAAGGCAGAAACCTCCCAGCACCGGCCGCCACAACTGCGCCACCGGCGTCTGCGACGGCGGCCCCTGCATCAGCACAAACGCAAACAATCCCATCACACACAGCGGCCCCGCATTCCCCGCTCCCTTCCGCCGCGACAGCAGCGTCAGCAGAAAATACGCCGCCACCGCCACCGCCAGCCGCACCCCGCTCTCCACCACCACCAACCGCAATTCTCTCAACGCCACCCACACCGCACAGTATCCCCCCATCAACACCGCAGGCACCAGCCACCAACGCCAGCGCCACGCCAGATCATGCCGCGCCCGCCTCACCGCCAGCGCCCCACTCCCTCCGTCCAGCACCCGGTCCAGCACATAAACCGCCCACACCGCCACCCCCAGCACCCAATACTCCGCCAGAATCAGCTTCGTCCCCGTCGCCCTCGCAAACACCGCCATCCACACCAGCGCCACCGCCACCGCATCCATCCCCAGTGCATTGATCACCGCCACCACCCGCGGCACCGCCGGCGGCTCATCAGGATTTTCAGTTTCGTCCATACTCGTTTCGCTCCTCTCCACTCCACCACGCACCGCCTCCACGCAAGCCCCTCCCAGCCTCCTTGCACCCGCGCCCCTTCCGCTGCATACTCCCCCAGCTCGTGCCCGATTCACCTCACCAACCAGACGCCCAAGGGCCCCTCTCCCCAGCCGACGCCGCCCTCCCCATCATCGGAGCCGGCTCCGCCAAAGGCCAGCGCGTCGGCCTCCTCCCCCAGCAAGGCTGGGCCGGCCGCAACTACCACTTCGCTCGCCGCGTCCTCCTCCCCCAGCTCTTCTCCCTCCGCGGCGGAGCCCCTAACCGCCCCGACCTCCTCCGCCACAACGGCCCCGACTTCCAGATCACATGGATCGGCCACGCCTCCTTCCTCCTTCAGTCCGAGGGCTTCAACGTCCTCGTCGACCCCGTCTGGTCCAACTGGCTCGGCTTCATCAAACGCGTCCGCCACCCAGGCCTCGAAATCGACGACCTCCCCCCCATCCACGCCGTCCTCGTCAGCCACGCCCACTTCGACCACCTCCACCTCGGAGGCCTCCGCCGCATCGGTCAGGGCCAGCCCATCATCGTCCCCACAGGCGTCGGCAATCTCGTCCGCCGCACCGGCTTCGGCAGAATCATCGAAATGCAGCACTGGGCCAGCACCCGCATCGGCCCGCTCGAAATCACCTTCACCCCCACCAAACACTGGGGTGCCCGCATGGTCCACGATGTCCACCGCAGCTTCGGCGGCTTCATCATCCGCAATTCCTCCGGCCGCACCGTCTTCCACTGCGGCGACAGCGCCTACTTCGACGGCTTCACCGAAATCGGTACCGCCGCCCCCATCGACCTCGCCATCCTCCCCATCGGCGCCTACAAAGCCATGAGCGGCCGCGAGGTCCACATGAACCCCGAAGAAGCCCTCGACGCCTTCCGCGATCTCAACGCCCGCCACATGGTCCCCATGCACTACGGGACCTATCCGCTAGGCGGCGAACCCATGCACGAACCCCTCGAACGTCTCCTCGCCGCCACCTCCGCACGCGGCCTCGAAAACCACGTCCGCATCCTCGACGAAGGCCACCCCGTCATCCTGTGAAACGCCTCCTCCGGATCTCCGCCGCCCTCACTCTGCTCGCCGCCGCACCCCACGCCGCCGCCCAGAAGGCCGACCCTCCCCCCACGCCCAAACCAGCTCCCTTCCCTCAGCCTAAAATCCGGCTCGCCATCTTCACCCACGAACTCACCGCGCTCCTCCAGCCCGAATGCGAACGCATCGCCACATGGCTCGCACGCTACGCCGCCGCCTCGCTCTCCCCGGCCATCCTATCAGGAAACACCGACGCCGCTGAATCCGCTCGCCGTCTCCTCACTCTCGCCCTCCACCTCGACCCCGGCAACGCCTCCGTCGCCCGCGCCGCCCTCCGCTGGAACGAGGGCCAGGCCCCCAACCTCCCGCCGCCCGACGAAAACCTCCGCGTCCTCACCGATTTCCTCGTCCGCGCCGCCGAACGCAAATCCTCCTCCCCGGCCACCTCCGACCGCCAAGCCCTCCTAGCTCGATTCCTCGTCCGCATCGCCGCCGACGCCGATCCCCTCAACGAATCCGCCGTCCACCGCAGCGAACTCAACGACCGCAACGGGCTCGGCCCGCCATGGCGCGCCCTCATGGCCGGCCGTCTCGGCACGCCTCCCCCCAAGGCACCCGCCAGCCGCTGAGCCTAACCTCACTTCACCTAACCTCACCGCGGCGTGAACTTCACACGCCCGAACCGCCGCGTCCCCGGCAGCACCGGATCCGGACTCCGCCACAACTCCGTCCGCGTCCCGTCCCCGTTGTCCCGCGCCGCCAACTGCACGCCAGCAGTCGGCCACGACGCAAGGTCCCCGGAAAACTCCACCCGCATCCGGAAATCCTCGCGCCCATTCACCAGCCGCACACTCAGGGTCATGTAATTCGCCTCCACCCCGCCCACCGTCACCGCCGCCAGCCCACCCACCGGCACCACCGCAGACGAATCCCCTGCATTGCTCCCGCCTAGCATGTACTCCGCCACATTTGCCAGCCCGTCCCCGTCCGCATCCGGCTCCGCCGCCCCGCCCAGCCACGCCGCATAACTCACCCGGTCATCCACCCCCGGACTCGGCACCGCTCCCACCCGCCAGTTCCACCCCACCGCCGGATCCCGCGCCGGATTCTCCGGCTCGATCCTCACCAGACTCGCCCCGCTCCCATCTGGCTCCACCGGCCACCCCGCCGCCCCGTTATCACTGTACGCAAACGAAAACACCGCCGGCACCGCCTGCCCGAACTGAAGTGTCAGGGTCTCCCCAGCATTGCTCAGCCGGTCATTCGGATCCCACGCCCCGACCACCGGCCGCCCCGCCCCATACCTCACCCGGAACGCATCCGCATTCGCCACCACCACCAGGCTCGCACCCGGCGCCATCACCGTCCCGTCCGGAAACACATAATCAAACCCCGACGTGAACTGGAAACCCGTCAGGTCAATCGCCCCGGCACTCACATTCCTCAGCTCCACATAGTCAAAACTATCGTCATTCCACACCTGCGCCGGACTCAGCGCCGCCGCCGCCGCTCGCTCCGCCAGCGTCGGATCCGCCGCATGATACATCAGCTCACTCACCACCACCTGCCCCACATACGCCGACGGATCAAACGCCCCCGCCGTGAACTCCACCGCATTGCTCCACAAGCTCCACCGCCCCGTCGCATCCTTCATCCTCACTCGCGCCCGGTACCGCTGCCCCGGCACACACGCCGTCGCAGGATACTTGTACTCCGGCGCAAACACGCCCCGCTCCCCGCTGTCGTGACTCGCATTGATCTCCAGCAGCCGCCGCTCCCCAGCAGTCCAAACGCCCGACGCATTCACCGCCGCCACCCGCCACTGAATCCCCGCAAACGCATCCCCGTTCGGATCGCTGAACGCCGTCGTCGTGAACCTCAGATCATTCACCGGATACCCCGCCGGCCCGCTGTAACTGATCACCGGCACCGCAGGATACTTCGTCGCATTCTCCCCAAGATTGCTCCCTAGCGTGTCCAGAAACGCCGCCCGCCCGCCCACGCCCACATTCCCACCGGGCCACGTCCCCCCGTTGTTGTTCGCATCAAACGCAAAATCCTTCATCCCCGCCACATACGCATCCAGTGCCAGCTGCCCGTTCGCATTCAGGGTCGTATTGTTAGGCCCGAACAATCCCCCGAAGTTCCCCGTCACCGCCGGAGCCCCGTTCGTCGGATGCCACCGCACGAACTCCGCATTCACAATCGGCCGGATCACCGCCGCAAACTCGTCAATCAGCGGATTGATCTGGTCAGGCTGCCACAATAGCCGCCGGATCTCTCTCACCTGGTTGAAATACCGCGGCCACAATGTCGGATTCGTCGACGCATCCCCGCCCGTGCTCGCACTGTCGTTGAACAGCGCATTGTGCACAATGTCATGCCCGTTGTTCCACGTCGGCCCCCACGTCGCATCCAGATCGTTCGGCAGATAGTACATCTGCCCCTTGTTGTTGTTCGCCGCATTGTACAGCGGATAGAAATACCACGCCCCGTTGTTGTCCCCGCTCGGCCAGTAATCGTAATGCCGGATCGCTTCCGCAAACCCATGGTACCGGCACCACAGATCCAGATTCACCCGCGCCTGAATGTACGCCGGCGTGCTCGTCCCCCTCAGCTGGTTGTGAATCTCATCGTGATCACTCCCGTCCGCAGGCCCGAACGCCGACTGATAACGGAACTGCAGCAGCCCGCTCACTCCGTCCCGCGTCAGCTTGTACAGATTCCCCTTCTTCAACCCATGCGCCGCCAGAAACCGCCGGTCGTAATCCTCGTGCACCCACATCAACCCCCAGAAATCCCCAGCCCACTTCGTCGGCTGCTCACCCGTCTGCATGATCGTCCGGAAATGCGACCAGTGCCCCCGCGGCGACGGAATCCCCAGCTCGTTGAACAGATGGAAATTCACCATCTCATTCAGCGAAAACGTATAACTCGCCCGGTTCTCCCACAGGTTCTCCGTAATCATCGTCGACCACTTCTCAGGATAACGATTCCCGTTCTGATCGATCGCATCAAACTCATACCCTTTGTGGAAGTAGAACTTGAACGCCCGCTTCCCATTCCCCGCACCACCCGTCCCGCTCGCCGTGTACCGCCCGTTCGCTCCCTTCAATCGGTACGGAATGTGATCATAAGCCACCCCGTCACACACAAAACACGCCTCCCAGTTCTCGAAATTCCAGCTCGGCCCCGCCGACAATCGCTGCGACGCATTGTTGTCATACGCCACACATTGATCGTAATCCGCCTTCCGCGTCAGAAAATGATAGACCGGCAGCTTCTGCAGATCCGCCGCACTCGTCCCCTCGTAAGCAGGCACGCCGTCATAAACAAAACACGCAAAGTTCAGCGACGGATCCCCGACATACGGCAACCGCGCCGTCGCACCCCCATTGTCCGCCGCCGTCACCCGGTACCGCACCAGCGTCCGGTTCCCCTGCGGCGGAATCACACCTGTCCAGATCCCGTCACCACCTAGCACATCCCCTCCCGTCCCGTCATCCCGCATCGCCGCCACCACCCAGTTCGCCGGATCCTCAAACGCAGGATTCGCCGCCAGCGGCACCGTCACATTCACAAAATTCCCGCCGCTCACCGCCTTCGGCAAAGTCGACGGAATAAACGCCCCTGGCGCAACCAACTGATAACTCAGCGTCGCCGACGCCACCCCCTGCGGATCCGTAATCCTCGCCGTCACCAGAATCGAATCCGCCGACGTCGGCCGCTCCGGCAGATGCCCCACCCGCCGCACCGCCGGCGCAGCCACCTCCGCATACTTGAAATTCCGCGCCCCAGGCGACGCCGCATCCCCGGTCAATGCCGCCTCCTTCACCTCCGCATCAATCTGAAAATCATTGCTCGCCGCCGAGGTGTTCATCGCGTGAATCGCTATCACATTCTCCCCCTCCACCAGATTCACCGCCGACGCCGACACCGGAGTCATCCCCACCGTCGCCACCGGATCCGGCGCATTCACCGCCATCGTGTTATAGAAATGATGCCCCGTCCCAATCGCCGCATTCGGCCGCACCGCCCCGGCATACACGCCGTTGATCCACACCACACACCCATCATCGCACCGCACATTCACCTGCACCGCCTGCGGCATCTTCCCCGCCGCGATCGTGAACGTCCGCCGCAGATACACCGACGAATACAGCGTCCCGCCATTCATGTCCGCCAAGTCCGTCGCATTCTCCGCCGTCCCGTTCGCCCCGTTCCCGTCATTGTCCCCGAATCCTAACGGAGCCACATTGCTCTGCCACTGCGCGTTCTCCGCCGCAGGCACCGGCTCCACAAAATCACGCGCCCGCCACGCCGTGAACGGCACCGCCGGCTCACCCGTGTCCCCCGGCACCCCCCGACGCCACCGCCACGTCCCCCCAAACCCCACATACGTCGTAAACACCGTCGGCGGCGCACTCTTCGCCGCACGCCAGTTGCTCCCGTGACTCGCATCCAGCATCGGATGAATCAGCTCGATCGATGACCCCTCGCCATTCCCCTCAAACGGCCACGGCGACCGGTTCTCGTAATCCACCTCACTCACCACCTTCCCCGCCCCATCCCGCAGCCGCACGTTGTCCCCGTCATTCGACAACCCCGTCACTTCCTTCGATCCATCCGCATACACCACCACCGCATTGTTCCACGGCCCCAGCGCCGTCTTCCCGAAATAACTCTGCATCGTCGCCGGATCCTCCGCAATCACCAGATACCCGCCCGCCGCCACCACCGTCCCACCAGGAATCAGATAGTCCACTCCACCGCTCAGTCGCCACCCTGACAAATCCACCGCCGCCGCCCCGTCATTATACAGCTCCACAAACGAATTCCTCACCCGGTTGTCCGCACTGTTGTAGTGAATCTCGTTGATCACCATCCCACGCTTCTTCGGCACCACCGTCAGCACAAAAGACGCCTCCACCCACAACCCCGCCGCATCCGTGCTCCGGATCCGGATCCGCTGCGGCACCCCCGTCAGCCCCGCAAAC
>JAIXVE010000301.1 GCA_027483175.1 Verrucomicrobiaceae bacterium
GAAGATTACGAAAAAGCCGCCGGTACTGGAAACGGTACCGGCGGCTTTGTGTTAGTAGTTGTGGCTGGGCGGTGGCGGGTTTGTGAACAGTCAGGGAGGTGCCGGCAGGGACGCAACCCCGGTGGGGTTGGGAATTTGTTGGTGTGGTGGACCCAGGGTAGGCCCGCGGTGCAGGCCAACCCTGGGTTGGGGGGCGCAATCCCGTTGGGATTGGGGGGATGCTGGTACGGAGGGCAAGGCTGGGACGGCCTTGCTATGACGGGGCGGGGGTAGAGAGGTGGGCGCAGAAAACCCCGGGGGCGCGGGGCGCACACCGGGGTTTCTGTCGGGTGAAAAGCTAGAGATTACTGGCCGCCGGCTGGGGCTGGTGGGGGAGGGGTTGGGGCGTCGGATGGGGGTGGGCCTTGGGGGCGGCGTGGGGCGCCGGTGCCGCCGGGGGCGCCGGTGCCACCGGTTCCGCGGCCGGTGCCACGTCCGCCGGGTTGGCCTGGTTGGCCTGGTTGGCCTGCGCCTGGGCGTTGCATGCGGGGCATGAGTTCGTCCATGGTGAGTTCGCCGTCGTTATTTTTGTCGAGGGTTTTGAGGGCGGCGGCGGCGTTTTCGATTTCTTCTTTGGAGAGTTTGCCGTCTTTGTCTTTGTCGAGGGCTTCCATGAAGGGGAGCGGCATCATGCGGCGCTGGCCGCCGTTGGGAGGGCCGCCTGGGCCGCCATTGGGAGGGCCGCCTGCGGCGGGAGGAGGGGTGCCGGGTTGTGGTGGGGGTGTGGGGGCGTCCTGGGCGCAGGTGAGGCCGAGGGAGGCGGCGAGGATGATGGTGGAGAGGATCCTTGTGTTCATGGTTGGATGGGTGTCGTCGGGGGTTTGGAGGTGACGGACATGGGGGGCTTCCGGGGAGGAGAGCGAGCGGACAGGGAAAGTGAGCGGAGAGGATGGGAAAGGAGAGAGGAGATTGTGAAGCTTGTGTAAAACTTCGGGCGGGATGGGGAAAGCGGGTTGAGAGTGTGGGTGAGATGACAGATTTGGAACGAGAAAAGGGTCTGCCGGTGCTGGTGATTGATGATGATCACAAGCTGTGTCGGTTGATTGCGGATTATCTTGAGCCGCTGGGTTATGTGGTGACGGCGGTGCATCGCGGGCCGGAGGGGGCGGCGGCGGCGGTGGAGCGGGAGTGGCATGCGGTGATTCTGGATTTCATGCTGCCGGGGATGGATGGGCTGGAGGTGTTGCGGAGGATTCGGGCGCAGACGGCGGTGCCGGTGCTGATGTTTACGGCGAGGGGGGACGAGGCGGATCGGATTGTGGGGTTGGAGCTTGGGGCGGATGATTATCTGCCGAAGACATTTTCGTCGCGGGAGTTGCTGGCGCGGTTGCGGGCGGTGACGCGGCGGGTGCCGGCTGGTGGGAAGAGCGGGTTGCCGCCGATGGAGGAGATTGTGGCTGGGGAGTTGCGGGTGTGTCCTGACAATCGGACGGCGGTGCTGGGGGACCGGCCTCTGGTGCTGACGCCGGTGGAGTTTGATTTACTGGTGTCGCTGGCGCGGGCGCGGGGTCGGGTGCGGACGCGGGACAGGTTGCTGGAGGAGATTCGGGACCGGCATTATGAAGTGTTTGACCGATCGATCGACGTGCATATTTCGGCGCTGCGGAAGAAGCTGGGGGATGATCCGAAGCAGCCGAGGTTCATTCGGACATTGAGGGGGGCTGGGTACATGCTGACGGACAATGTTTCCTGACATGAGACGCGTGCGATTTCCGCTGTATCTGCAGGTGCTGGTGTGGTTTTTTCTGAACCTCGGGGTGGTGGGGGGAGTGCTGTGGGCGTTTCTGCATTCGCAGGTTGGGGGTGAGCGGATTGTGACGGGGATGGCGGATCCGCAGTTGCAGACGTTAGGGCAGCTGGTGGTGATGGAGCTGGAGGACGGGCCGGAGGAGACGTGGGGTGGAGTGCTGGAGCGGCATGGGAAAGAGAGGAGGATGGAGCTGGCGTTGTACGGGGTGAATGGGCAGTACTGGGCGGGGACGAGACGGGAGTTGCCGGTGGAGGTGCGGGAGCAGTTGCGGATGAAGCGGCCGCCGCTGCGGGAGGGGCCGCCGGAGGAGGAAGGGGGATGGGGGCCGCCGGAGGAAGATGGGCGTGGGCCTCGTGAGGACGGCGGGAGGCCGCCGCGTGAGGATGAGGTCGGGCGGGGGAGGTTTGGGCCTGGGGAGATGGATGGGATGAGACGTCGTGGTGGGCCGGGGCGGCCGCATGGGCGATTTCCGGTGCAGAGCGTGCGGCTGGGGATGTCCGGGGGGACGTGGTTTATTGTGAGGGTGCCGCTGGAGGCGGTGGAGACCCCGGTGGTGCTGGTGGTGTATGCGGCGTCGCTGACGGCGGCGGGACTGGTGCCTGATGTCGGGCCGTGGCTGTGGGGATTGGGAGGGATTGTGTTGCTGACGGCGCTGGGTTGGCTGCCGTTTGTGCGGCGGATGACGCGGGCGCTGCGGACGATGCAGGTGGCGACGGCGCGGATGGCGGCGGGGGATTTCGGGCCGCAGGTGCCGGTGCATTCGCCGGACGAGATTGGGGCGTTAGGGGAGTCGATCAATGCGCTGGGGACGAGACTGGAGGGCTATGTGGCGGGGCAGCGGCGGTTTCTGGGGGATATTGCGCATGAGTTGTGCACCCCGCTGGCGCGGATGCAGATGGCGGCGGGGTCGCTGGAGCAGCGTGCGCCGGAGAGCCTAGCGCCGCGGGTGGCGGATCTGACGGAGGAAGTGGAGGCGATGTCCGGGCTGGTGGCGGAACTGCTGGCGTTTTCGCGGGCTGGGCTGGCACCGCAGACGGTGGCGCGGGTGGCGTGTCCGGTGGGGCCGCTGATTGAGGGTGTGCTGCACCGGGAGCATTTTCCGGAGGAACGGTGTCGATTGGTGCTGCTGCCGGGGCTGGCGGTGGCGGCGGATCCTGGGTTGCTAGGGAGGGCGGTGGGGAATGTGGTGAGGAACGTGCGGCGGCATGCCGGTGAGGAGGCGGTGCTGACGATAGCATCCGAGCTGACGGACGGGACCGTGCGATTGCTGTTCAGCGACGACGGGCCCGGGGTGAGCGATGAGGAACTGCCGCGGTTGTTTGATCCGTTTTACCGGGCGGATTTATCGCGGGATCGGGCGACGGGAGGGGCGGGATTGGGGCTGGCGATTGTGAAATCGTGTCTGGCGGCGTGCGGCGGGACGGTGAGTGCGCGGAAGGCGGTGCCGCGGGGGCTTTGCGTGGTGGTGGAGCTGCCGCTGGCGCGGGAGTGAGGATGATTAGTTAGCGGCTGGAGTGGTGAGACGGAAGAAGCGATTGGGTGGAGTGATGGTGGAGTTGTGGGAGACGGGGCCGGACTCGGCGGGGGAGAGCCGGGTGAATTCCGACCATGGGCCGTTGGGGGATGGGGCGGAGTCGATGCGGTAGGATTTTCCGGCGATGGCGTCGAAGGAGAGCCGGATGGAGAGGTCGGGGAGGGAGGTGGCGGTGAGAGCGAGCGTGCTGGCGGCGTCGCGCGGGCTGGTGCCGGCGATGAATTCGCTGAGGTTAGAGAGCCCGTCGCCGTCCGGGTCGAGCGGGGCGTCGTCGGCGGAAGCGGGGTCGAGGTTGTGGGTGATTTCCCATGCATCGGGCATGCCGTCGGAGTCGGAGTCTGGCGGGGTGGACGAGATGGTCCATGAGCGGGAGACGGTGGGGGATTCCTGCCAATCGCCTGCGGAGTTGCGGCCGAGGACCTCGACCGAGTGCGTGCCGTCGGGGAGATTGGTGAGGGTGATGGGCGGGGCGTTGTCGAACATGGAGCTGGTGAAGGTGGCGCCGTTCCAGATGGAGGCTGGGACGAGGGAGATTTCGGGGCTCCACGGGCCGCCGTTGAGACGCCAGCGGTAGGCCCAGATGCCGGGGCCGGCGACGCGGAGGGAGGCGTCGCGGAGATTTGTCAGGGCGGGAGGTTCGCCGGAGATGGAAGCGCCGGAGGGGACGTCTGCGCCCATGTCGAGCCCGTTAGGGCCGGTGGAGTGGCAGGGACTGTTGGGCTGGAGGGCGAGGAGGGTGCGGTAGTTGGAGAAGTCGACGCCGGTAACGCTGACGAGAAGCGGGTCGGTGTTGAGGTTGGCGGTGCCGGGGATGGAGAAGCCCTGGATGCAGTTGGCGCGGGTGGAGAAGAAGGCACCGACGGCCTGGGCACCGGCGAGGAGCGGGAAGGGGTCGGTGATCTGGAGGGCAGCGCCGATGTTGCCTTCGAAGAGGAGCCCGCTGCCGTAGGGGTCGCCGCGCCATGGTTCGCCGAACATGACGATGCCGGGAGCTTCGCCGTTGTTGTTGGAGACCGGGTTGGGGGTGATATTGACGATGGTGTTGTTCTGCATGACAGCGGAGCCGCTGTTTTTCTGGAGGAAGGCGTGTTCGATGTTATAGAACCAGTTTCTGCAGATGACGAGTTGTGAGGTGTCTGAGCCGTTGGCGCCGGTGGTGATGCAGTTGCTGGAGCTGGCGCGGGCGGAGTCCTTGCGGATGGAGAAGAAGGCATTGCCCTCGATGTGGGCGTCGGTGCCGTCCATGTCGAAGACATCGTCGACGCCGCTGAGGAAGACATTGTCGATGAAGCGGACGATGGGGCCGGGGCGGTTGCCGCCGGTGAAGTCGATGATGTCGTTGTAGCCGCCGCTGGCGAGCTGGCCGGGGGTGCCGAAGCGGCAGCCCTTGACGAGGGCGTAGCCCTGGGAGGGCATGGAGCTGAAGTGGATGAGTTCGCCGCTGGGGATGGAATTGAATTCGCAGTTGAGGAGGACGCAGGAGGCGCCGGTCATGTCGACCATCTGGGCGGCGACATTGGTGAAGCGGACATTTTCGAGGTGGATGTTGGTGTCGATGGCGCGGACGGTGGCGTTTGAGGAGGAAGCGTATTCGATGCGCGTGTGGACGATGCGATGGGATTTTCGGGTGTTGCCGGCGTTGTCGAGGCGGATGCGGTCCCATGTGCCGGAGGCGGCGGATCGGGTGAAGGTGATGGGTTCTGCGGCGGTGCCTTCGGCGAGGAGCTGGCCATTGACGATGAGCCCGGTGCCGGAGGCGAAGCGGACGGTGACGCCGGGTTCGATGATGAGGATGGAGTTAACGGGGACGGTGAAGTTAGCGGAGAACGAGTAGGGGCTGGCGGCTTTGGACCAGACGATGGTGGCGGGAGGCGCGGGGGATTCGGTGTAGAGCGTGGAGTGGAGGACGGCGTCGGAGGAGGTGAGGTTGTCATTGAGCCCCATGAGGCAGAGCGTGTAGGTGCAAGGGGGGAATGCGGAGAGCGGGCGGAGGTCGGTGACGCGGGCGGGTTGCGGGGAACTGTTGCCGAAGGAGCATTCGTGGGTGCCGTTGGCTCTGGCGTTGAAGGCTGGGTCTGGTGAGGGAGCGGCTGGGGGGACGGAGGTGATGCCGGTGACGTTGGCGTAATCGCCGGCGACGGCGGTGCCGGAGCTATTGACGATCCATGCGACGAAGCCGTCGTCGTAGTCGGAGCGGAGGATGAGCCGTTCAGTGGCGGGGAGGCCTTCGGGGATGGTGAACGAGCGGCGGGCGAAGAAAGTGAGGTAGCCTGGGTTGGCTGGGGTAGTGGTCTGGCGCATGTCTGAGAGGACCGAGCCGGGGGTGCCGTCGCCGAAGCCGATGAAGCCCGGGCCGGTGAGCCATGAGGCGTCGAGGGAGGATTCCGGGAGAGCGCGCCAGTCTGCCTGGGGAGCGGAGGTGCCTTTGCGGTAGCGGAAGGAGTCGGTGGGATTGACGAGCGGGACCGCGTGGGCTGAGGCGGAGAGGAGGGCGGTGGTGGCGAGGAGACGAGGGGGATTCATGGGGGCGTGCGGCGGGAGGGGGACGGTCGGATTTGGGCGGGAAGGGAAAGGTCGGATTAGGGTGTGAAGGGTGCAAGGACGCTTGCGTGACGGAAAGGGCAGGCGGAAGGGTGGGGGTGGTGGAGTTGAATTTTTACGATCATCAGGATGAAGTGCGGCTGGAGGTGGGCCGGATTGAGGCGGTAGTGCGGGCGGCGTTGCCGCTGGTGCTGGCGATGGAAGGTGGTGGGGAGCCGGTGCTGGGCGGGTTAGGGGAAGTGGAAGTCAATTTTGTGGATGATGCGACGATCGCGCGGGTGCATGGGGAGTTTCTGAATGACGCGACCCCGACGGACGTGATCACGTTTGAGCACGGGGAGATTCTGGTGGGAGCGGAGACAGGGGCGAGGGTGGCGGCGGAGATGGGGCATGAAGTGTCGCGCGAGTGTGCGTTGTATGCGATTCATGGATTGCTGCACTTGCAGGGATACGACGATCGGGAGCCGGAGGACTATGCGGAGATGAAGCGGGTGCAGGACAGGATACTTGAGTCGGTGTGGCCGGGAGGGGGTGGGGCGTGAGGGACGAGGGATGGGGTGGGGGTGGTGAGACGAGTCGGGACGCGGCGGAAGTGGGGCGGGTGTTGCGAGTGCTGCTGGCGGGGACTGCGTTGCCGGAGACGGGATTGGGGGGAGGCGGGGTGAAAGGGTTCATGGAGGTGGGGGGGCTGCATGCGGTGCGGGTGTATGGGGCGGCGAGTGGCGGGAAGTTTGCGGAGGTGGTGGGAGCGGATGGCGGGTTGGGGGAGAGTGGGGCGTTGGTGGCTGGGCGGGAGTTGCTGGGGGCGCGGCGCGGGGCGAAGCATTTGCCGGTGTTGAGGAAGTTCGGGGTGGCGGTGGCGGAGGGGAAGGCGAAGGGGCACTGGGAGACGGTGATGGCGCTGCATGCGGTGGAGTTCAGTGTGGCGGCGCTGCCGATGCTGCAGAGCCTGTTGTTTGCGGCGTGGTGGCGGGAGCAACCCCGTTGCGGAGAGCGGGGACTGGATGAATTCTTTCGTCAATCCGGCGGACTGTTGAACCGACTGCCGACGTTACTCAGAGGAGATGAACCTGACCGACGCCCTGTATTTTCGATTGTCCGCTGACCCGGCTGACGGTGGGGTGCGCCTTGCTGGTGCGGGCGGCGGTGGCGGGGGTGGTGGGGACACGGTGACGGCACCGGATAAGGTGACGGTGCCTGAGGAGGAGACCGAGGGATCCTTGGATCAGCCGTGGCATGTGCTGGTGTTCAATGATCCGGTGAATCTGATGCAGTACGTGACGTTTGTACTGCAGCGTGTGTTCGGGTATTCGGCGAAGAAGGCGGAGCAGATGATGCTGGACGTGCATCAGAAGGGGAAGTGCATTGTGTGGACGGGCGAGCGCGAGCGGGCGGAGCATTACACGCAGCAGCTGCAGGCGCATCAGTTGCTGTCATCGATGCAGAAAGTGGGCTAACGATCATGCAGATTCGATTTCATGGAGATGGTGGCGTGACCCTTTCGGGGATCAGCGCGTGGGAGCTGGGGGCGCTGCGGGCGGTTCCGGTGTTAGGGGATGTGTCCGGGCATGAGGGAGCGGCGCGGCGGATGTATCCTGCGGCGGTGGTTGCGGCGGATGCCGGGCCGGAGGACGAGGCGGACTGGGGGGAATATGTGCGGCCGGAGCTGGAGCGGCGATTTGCGGCGGCGATGGATCGGGTGGCTAGGGAATTGCGGGGGCGCGAGGCTGGGACTGGAGTGGAGGAAGTGGTGCCAGCGGAGATTCGGGCACCGGAGTGGCGTGCTCCGGAGATTGAGCCGCCGCGGGTGGCGGAGATCGCGGGGCCGCGGAGACCGAGGCGTGAAGAGCCGCGGGAGGTGGAGCGAGCGGATGTGCGGAGCATCCGGGTGCCGGGAGAGGAGATTGAGTTGTGGTATCTGGCGCTGAATCAGGCGAGATTGGTGATGAGCGAGCGGTTTCAGATTGATTCGGAGAAGCCGGAGGGGATCATGGCGCTGATAGCGGCGGGGAAGATTGAGACGGTGTATTACTACGAGTTTTACACCTCGTTGTGCGGCGTGCTGGTGGAGGCGCTGAGGCGGGCGGCGGGCGGTTAGGAAATGGAAGGTTGGGTTTTGTCAGGTCAGGGCGGCGATGTTGTCGCGGAGGTGGTGGGGGTTGATGGTGCCTGCGAGGATGACTGGGTTGCCGGGGAGGTTGCGGGCGGCGCGGAGGGATTCGGCTGGGGAGACGGAGGTGAAGGAGCCGGAAGAGAGGACCTTTTTGAGGAGGATGCCTTTGCGGGCGAGGGCGGCGGCTTCGATGACGGGCTGGTGTTCGAGGAAGCCGGGGTTCCATGCGACCATGAGGTAGTCGAAGTGGGGGACGGCGAGGAGACCGGCGTCGAGGGACATGACGGAGAAGCCGGATAGGAGGATCTTGCCTTCGGATTTGAGGGATGAGAGGACGGCGGGGGCGTCGGATTGGGAGAGGACGGAGAGATCGTGGCGCGGGCAGTGGAGCGTGACGGCGTCGAGGCGGTCGGTGCGGAGGAGACGGAGGGAGTTTTCGACCGAGCGGCGGATGGCGGATTCCGAGAAGTCCCAGAAGGAAGCGCCGTGGGAGAAGGATTCGCCGGCTTTGGTGAAGACGTGGAAGCGGTTAGGGCGGGAGGCGAGGAGAGAGCCGAGACGGGATTCGGCGAGACCGTAGGCTGGTGCGGAGTCGAGGACATTGATGCCGGCGGCTTCGGCGGCGTCGAGGAGCTGGTGGAGCGTGGCGTCGTCCGGGAGGGAGAAGGGGGCGTGTTTGAGCCCTTCGGTGCGGCCCCATTTGACGGTGCCGATGCCTAGCGGGGAAGTGGAGAGGGAGGATTGGCCGAAGGGGAGGTGAGGGAGCATGGGAATCAGAGCGAGAGCCATGAGGCGGATTCCCATGGGTAGGAACCCATGGTGGCGAGGGGGAGCGGAGGGTTTGGGGAAGAGAGGCCGGAGGGGGCGATGAGCGAGCGGACGAAGGACTCGGTGAGGTCGGCTAGGGCGGGTGCGTAGACGAGTTTGGAGGGCCAGCAGACGGCGGCGTTGGTGGCGGGGCGGAGGACGGGTCCGTCGGGGAGACGGCTATCGGCGGCGGGTTCGGCGCGGTCGACGAGCCACGAGGCCCACTGGACAGCGTGCCATGGGAGGTTAGGGAGGATGCGGGCGGCGGTGCGGGCGGCGTTGTCGATGGCGTCGGAGTTGGAGAGGGAGGCACCGTCTTCGGCGACCCCGCCGCCGAGGTACCAGATGCGGCCGGAGTCGGAGACGTGGGAGGTGATGGTGGCGACGGGTTTGGGGCTGACGGCGACGCAGTGGCCCCAGAGTGGGGGGAGCGGGCCGCGGGCCATGATCATGCGGAGCGGGCGGCGCTGGGTGGCCTTCGGGCCGAAGCCGAGGGCGGCGGAGGCGAGTTCGTTACCGGTGGCGGCGGTGAAGAGGAAGACGTCGGCGGAGAGGTGGAGGTCGCCGGAGCGGATGGAAGTGACGCGGCCGTCTTGTACGGAGAGATCGTCGATGGCGCCGTGGAGGATGCGGTCTTTGACGGGATCGGCGAGGGCGTGGCAGACCGAGCGGACGTCGAGGACGGATTCTTCGAGTTGATAGACTGAGCCGTGGTGGCCGCCATCGCGGAGGGCTGCGGGCCAGTCGGCGGGGTTGAGTTTAGTGACTTCGCCCTGCATGGCGCGGGCACCGACGGTGGCTCCGACTCTGGCGAGCCATGAATCGGCGGCCCAGAGGTGCTGGCAGGGGGAAGTGATGGTGGCGGAGGAGAGATTGAGTTCGCCGCGGCCGGCGAGGGAGTCGAGCCAGCGCGGGGGTTGGGAGCGGAGTTGGTCGGCGATGGCGCGGTTGGAGCCGTCGAGCCCGTATTTGACCCCGCCGTGGAGGATGCCCTGGGAGCCGAGCGTCTGGCCTGAGCCGATGTGATTCTGTTCGAGGAGGAAGGCGTTGTAGCCCGCGGCGAGGAGCCTGCGGAGGGACCAGAGACCGGCGATGCCGCCGCCGGCGATGAGGACCTGGCACGAGAAGGACGGGGGCATGGGGTGGGCGTGGGTGGGGCGGTGGCGGGGGAACGGTTGGGCGTGGAGAAGAGGGAATGCAACGCCGCAGACGGCGCGGTTGCCTCGGGAGGAAAGGCGGGTTGTGGTGATGGGATGAAAGACGAGGAGCCAGGAGCGAACGGGAGTGAGGAGAAAGCGCCTGCGGTGACGGCGGAGAAGCCTGCTGGCGAGGAAGCGGTGCCGTTTTTCCGGCGTCGGCTGGTGACGGTGGTGTCGGTGGTGCTGATGGTGGCGGCGACGGTGGCTGGGGTGGCGTGGATGGTGCGGGATTACCGGCAGAAGAAGGAGTGGTCGCAGTTGCAGAAGAAGCTGCCGGCGAGTGGGGGGCGGTATGTGTCAGGGCGGGTGGTGATTGAGATACCGGGGTTTCGGCAGGGGGATGCGCGGTGGAGCGGGGATCGGTTGGGGCCGTCGGATGACACGCTGGGGTCGGCTGGGTGTGCGGTGAGTTCGACGGCGATGGTGCTGGCTGGGTATGGGGTGGATACGGACCCGCAGCGGTTGAATGATTTTCTGACGGCGAATGGTGGGTATACGCCGCAGGGTTGGTTGAAGTGGGAAGTGGCGGCGGAGATGGCGCCGGAGCGGGTGGGGTTTGTTTATGAGAATGATGCGTCGTTCAAGCTGATTGACGATAATGTGCTGGGTGGGAATCCGGTGATTGTCAGGTTGAGGTATGAGTCGGGGACGACGCATTTTGTGGTGATCTGCGGGAAGGAAGGGTATGATTATCTGGTGCGGGATCCGGGGGGGCGTGCGGGGAGAGGGGTGTATCCGCTGAAGGAGTTCGGGAGTGATATTGAGGCCCTGAGGTTTTATGAGAAGAAGGGAGGGGGAAATTGAAAATTGAAAATAGTGAATAGTAAATTCGGAATGGTGGGATTGGGAGATGGGCTTGTTGGGAGGCGCAGAGTCACCGCCGGGATGAGTGGCGCGAGGTGGCACCCTGAACCACGTGGCCAACTTTCCTGAGACGCTCGCGATGCGGTATCGCCGGAAAACAATGTAATGCCGCATTTCCGCTTGCCGCCGCATCCCATCACCCTATCCTCCCGGCACGCCCATGCCCGACGAGGATCCCTTCCACGCCCACGACCGTCTCTTCCGCGCCGGCCTCTCCAACCCAGCCGCCGCCGCCGCCTTCCTGATCGACCGCCTCCCCAGGGAAGTCGCCGAACGCATCGACTGGAGCACCCTTAAACTCGAACCTGGTTCCTTCGTCGACCCTGACCTCCGCCTCTCTGAATCCGACCTCCTCTTCTCAGCCAAAGCCGACGGCCGCGAAATCGCCCTCTACCTCCTCTTCGAACACCAATCCACCCGCGATCCCCGCCTCCCGATGCGCCTCCTCCGCTACAAGGTCGGCATCTGGCACCGATGGGAACAAATCTCCGACAACCGCCC
>JAIXVE010000091.1 GCA_027483175.1 Verrucomicrobiaceae bacterium
GCAACCGCTGGGGCGATTACTCCGCCACCGTCGTCGACCCAGTCAACCCCTACGACTTCTGGACCTTCCAGCTCATCGCCTCCTCCGCCAACAACTGGCAGGTCCAGGTCACCCAGCTCCAGGCCCCCATCGCCAGAATCACCGGCGTCCCGGAACCAGCCACCGCCGCTTCTCTCTCCCTCACCACCTCCGCAGGCCTCCTAACCGTCTCCCGCCGCCGCAGGCGTTCCTGACAATCCTCCCCAAGGCCATGTCGCCTCGCGCACCCACTCGCGCCGCCTCCCGCGCCCTCTGGCTCGTCACATGGCTCGTCTCCGCCTCCACCTCGCGCGCCAGCTACGAATCCGATTGCGGCTTCGTCCGCCTCTCGAACCTCCTCGGCCCAGCCATGCCCACCGGCACAGGCATCTCCGTCTCCACCGTCGAAAGCGGCCCAACCTATCTCCCCCAAGCCGGCTCCGGCACCTTCCCCGGAGCAGGCAACTTCACGGGCCGCTCCTTCACCGCCAAAAGCGGCACCTCCGCCCTCAGCCTCCACGCCGAACGCGTCGGCTATCACCTCTACGGCCCCTTCACCAGCTCCGCCTCCGGCTGGGCCACCATGGCCCCAGGCATCACCGCCATCGATTGCTACGAAGCCAACTCATGGACCGATAACGCCTTCCTCCGCCCAGGCATCACCAACTCCGCCCCCCTCACCGAACTCCGCTCCATCCAGA
The DNA here is from genome assembly GCA_027483175.1 of Verrucomicrobiaceae bacterium. GTDB lineage: Bacteria > Verrucomicrobiota > Verrucomicrobiia > Verrucomicrobiales > V1-33 > V1-33. The sequence continues at coordinate 720 of JAIXVE010000091.1, forward strand.
ACCACTCGTGGATCGAATACGCCTCCCCAGCCACCGCCTCCTCCTACAACGACTTCCTCCGCCGTCTCGACTTCGCCATCCACCGCGACGGATTCTTCTGCACCACCGCCGTCAATAACACCGCCGGAAATGCCACGCCGGAACTCATGGCCTCCGCCTTCAATTCCCTCTCCGTCGGCCTCTCTAACGCCAACCACAGCACCGGCCCCACCTCATCCCTCGTCGACTCCCCCGGCCGTCTCAAACCGGAAATCGTCGCCCCCTTCGACGCCACCAGCTGGGCCACCCCATACGTCGCCTCCGCCGCCGCCCTCCTCCGCCAGCGCGCCGCAGCCTCCGCCATCCCTAACGCCTCCAGACCGGAATCCATCAAGGCCTTCCTCCTCGCCGGTGCCACCAAATCAGAATTCCCAGGCTGGTCCAAATCCGCCACCGTCCCCCTCGACGCCACCTTCGGCGCCGGTGAACTCGACATCGCCCTCAGCGACTCCATCCTCTCCGGAACCCGCCAGTCCCCAGACCTCCCCACCCCTCGCCCCCACGCCGCATGGGGCTTCGTCTCCCTGGCATCAGGCACCGCCGACTTCCTCCTCGATATCCCTCCCGGCACCTTCGGCACCGAACTCTCCGCCTTCCTCGTCTGGAACCGCACCCTCACCGACCCCGCAGGCGGTTCCTTCAATCTCTCCCCGGACCCTCTCGCTGACTTCAATCTCTCCCTCGATCTCCTCCCCGTCTCCAGCACCCCACCCATCGCCATCGACCAAAGCACGTCCTCTCTCTACAATCTCGAACACGTCTGGAAAAAAAACCTCCCCGCCGCCCGCTACCGGCTCCGCATCTCCCGCACCCCAGGCACCTCTATCAACTGCGCCATCGCATGGCGGCTCCACTCCGCTCCCCTCCTCCCCACCCTCGCCGCCTCCGTCTCCGGAAACACCATCACCCTCTCCGCCTCCTCTCTCATCGAAGGCCAATCCTGCCGCCTCGACGCCTCCACGGACCTCCTCTCATGGTCCCCAGTCCACTCGTTCATCGCCACAGGCCCCTCCGCCTCATACTCGGAACCCGCCACCCCCGGCACACGCTACTACCGTCTCGCCCTCCTCCCACGCTGACCCCGACCCGACACCTCAGTGCCGCTTCCGGCTCAGCATGAACTCGTTCCCCTCCGGATCCACACACATCGCCAGATGCGGCGGCTCCCCATCCTCAGGCTCTGGCTCCCGCGGCACCAACCCTCCCGCCGCCACCACTTCCCGCGCCCCAGCCACCACGTCCGCCACCTGAAACGCCAGCCCAGTCCACGTCCGCTCCCCACTCCCGCCTCCGTGGATCCCAATCACCGCCCCGTTGATCTCCAGCTCCGCAATCGCCGGATTCCGCCGCACCACCCGCGCCCCGCACACACTCTCGTAAAATGCGATCGCCCGATCCGTATCCGCCGCCCAGAGAATATACTTCACCCGTTCAATAATCATAATGCTGCACTCAGTTTCTAACCGGCACCGCAGAACCACCTGACTCCTCATCAGCTCGCTCCGCCTCCCGGCAATCCCTCTCTCTCACCCCGCTCCGCCCTCCGCGCAAGCACTCTCCGACCACCGCCCCCCGGCCCCGCATTCCTGACAGTTTCCTCCTTGCCCCTCCCTCGCTCCAGTCCTATGCCCACTTCCCATGACGTCTGTCAGTCATGCTCCCACCACCGGCCCGGACTCCGCTTCCATCCAGCAGGTCGCCACCCTCATCCGCAACGGCCAGAACCTCTCCGCCGCTGCCCTCTGGCCGGACTTCTCCACCCTCGCCGCCACATGGCACCACGCCCCCGCCCTCACCACCGCCGCTCGTCTCGCCGATCGCCTCGGCAACTCCACCCTCGCCCGCCAGTGGCACCGCTCTAACTACCGCAGACACCCCGGCGACAACGTCTGCTTCGCCTACCGCGCCACCGAACTCTGCGCCACCCTCGGCATCCCCTCCGTCCTCAAGCTCCTCTCCACTCGGCTCCAGAACCACCACATCGTCCCGGAACACCGCGCCGACCTCCTCACCCTCGCCGCCAGTCTCCTCGGCAGCCTCAGAGACTTCGACCGCGCCCACTCCCTCCTCCTCGAAGCACGCTCGCTCCACCCGGACTCCCCATGGATCCTCTTCAATTCCGCCTGTCTCCTCCAGCAGCAGGACCGCCGCGACGATGCCCTCGCCGTCACCAGAGACCTACTCGCCTCCCAACCTTCCTACGTCCACGCCATCGCCCTCTCCGCTGACCTCCTCGTCGAACTCAATCGCGACGACGACGCCGCCACCACCCTCCTCCACGGCGCTTCCACCACCGAATCCGCCGACCTCCGCTGGCGTCTCTTCGCCTTCACCAGCGAACGCGACCGCCCGGACGACGCCCTCCACTGGCTCGCAGAATACGAACGCTGCTCCCCTCTCCTCACAGATGCCGCCCGCACGCGTCTCGCCGGCCACCGCGCCGGCCTCCACCTCCGCCGCGGCGACCTCGACGCCGCACGCTCCGCCGCCACCGCCTGCGGCGGCCCATTCTATCTCAAAATTGCCGAAAACCTCGCCCTCCCAGCCGCCTCCTCCTCCCAGCGAATCCGCCTGCCCGTCGGCTTCGTCAGACAACACCACCTCACCTGCGCCCCTGCCACCCTCTCCGCCCTAGCCGCCTTCTGGGGCCATCCCGCCCCTCACACCGAAATCGCAGAACGCATCTGCTACGACGGCACCTCCAACTTCAGCGAACGCTCATGGGCCGAATCCCAGAACCTCGACGGCAGAGAATTCACCGTCACCCCGGA
>JAIXVE010000239.1 GCA_027483175.1 Verrucomicrobiaceae bacterium
CCGATAAAATCGCCGCCCCTTCCCCGAACCTTAACTTTCACCTGGCTCCCCGCAGGGCTGGCACGACCATGATTATTGCAGCATCCGAGTTTCTACTTCACAACGGCATCGCGCTGGCGCTGGTGCTTGCGGTTTTTGGCCTGCTGGTGGCGTTCTGGCTGATTGCGCGGATCCGGGCGGCGTCGCCTGGGAATGCGCGGATGATTGAGGTGGCTGGGGCGGTGCAGGAGGGTGCGAGGGCGTATTTGAATCGGCAGGTGGTGGCGGTGGGGGTGATTGCGGCGGTGATTACGGTGCTGTTGTTTGCGTGGAAGCGGTCGGCTCCGTTGCCCTTGGGGTTTGTGACGGGGGCGGTGTGTTCGCTGGCGGCTGGGTATATTGGGATGCGGATTGCGGTGCTGGCGAACGTGCGGACGACGCAGGCGGCGTCGGAGAGCGAGGCTGGGGCGCTGCGGATTGCGTTCAACGGGGGAGCGGTGACGGGATTGCTGGTGGTGGGTCTGGCGCTGTTGAGTGTGGGTGGGTTTTTTGCGGTGATGCGGCCGCACGGGACTGGGGAAGCGGTGAGCAGCCTTGTGGGATTGGCGCTGGGGGCGAGTCTGATTTCGGTTTTTGCGCGATTGGGCGGGGGGATTTACACGAAGGCGGCGGATGTGGGTGCGGATCTGGTGGGGAAGGTGGAATCGAATCTGAACGAGGATGACCCGCGGAATCCGGCGACGATTGCGGACAACGTGGGGGACAACGTGGGGGATTGTGCGGGGATGGCGGCGGACGTGTTTGAGACGTATGCGGTGAGCCTGATCGGGGCGCTGCTGATCAGTACGCTGCAGCTGAAGGGGGTTGAAGGCGGGCTGGTGTATCCGTTTGCGATCGGGGGAATCTCGATCATCACGGCGGTGCTGGGGGTGCTGTATGTGAATCTGCGGGCGGCGTCGGGTCGGGCGGATCGGGTGCTGATTGAGGGCGTGATTGTGTCGGGGATTCTTTCGGCGCTGCTTTACTGGCCTGCGACGACGGCGCTGCTGCCTGCGACGGTTGAGATCGGTGGGAAGGTGTACACCCAGGCGGGGATTTATGGGAGTGCGCTGGTGGGCTTGTTCATGACGTTCGGGGCGGTGTTCATCACGAATTACTATACCTCTACGGCGTATGCGCCGGTGCGGAACATTGCGAAGGCGTCGGAGACCGGGCATGCGACGAACATCATTGCGGGGATTGCGGTGGGGAACATGGCGACGGCGCTGCCGGTGCTGCTGATTGCGGTGTCGATCTGGCTGAGTTATGCGTGGGGGGATTTGTTCGGGGTGGCGACGGCGGTGATGAGCATGCTGAGCATGGCAGGGATTATTATCTCGCTGGATGCGTTCGGGCCGATCACGGACAACGCGGGTGGGATTGCGGTGATGAGCGGGTTGCCTGAGAGTGTGCGGGAGCGGACGGATGCGCTGGATGCGGTGGGGAACACGATGAAGGCGGTGACGAAGGGGTATGCGATTGCTTCGGCGGGTTTGGCGGCGCTGGTGTTGTTTGGGTCCTACTATCTGGAGCTGGAGGACAAGCTGCGGGCGGCGGGCAAGCTGCTGGCTGGGGAGAGTGTGGAATTTTCGCTGAAGGATCCGCGGGTGATCATCGGGATGTTCCTTGGCGGGCTGCTGCCGTTTTTGTTCAGCGCGATGGGGATCAGTGCGGTGGGTCGGGCGGCTGGGGCGGTGGTGGTGGAGGTGCGGCGGCAGATTGCGAAGTTCCCGGGGATTCTGACTGGGGAGCAGAAGCCGGAGTATGCGGCGTGTGTGGATATTGTGACGAAGGCGGCGTTGCGGGAGATGGTGCTGCCGGCGCTGTTGCCGGTGGCTGGGGTGCTGGCGGTGGCGGCGATTCCGCAGCTTGGGCGGGAAGCGCTGGGTGGTTTTCTGATGGGGACGATTGTGACGGGGTTGTTTGTGGGGATTTCGATGACGTCGGCTGGTGGGGCGTGGGACAATGCGAAGAAGTACATTGAGGAAGGCAACCATGGCGGGAAGCACAGTGATGCGCACAAGGCGGCGGTGACTGGCGACACGGTGGGCGATCCTTACAAGGACACGGCGGGCCCGGCGATCAATCCGATGATCAAGGTGGTGAACATCGTGGCGATCCTTGTGATCGAGCTGTTCTTCCTGTGAGGGAAGGAGTCAGGGGAGTGCCTGGACGGAGAAGCGGAGGGCGGTGCGGCCGTCGGAGCCGGGGTAGCGGCGGACGGTGCGGACCCCGCCGCCGGGGTTGAAGGTGGCAGAGGCGGGGACGTCGGACCATGACTTGAGGTCGGCGGATTCCTGGATGGTGATTCTGGCCCACGTGGAGTTGGTGGGGTCGCGCGGTTGCCATGAGAGGGCGAGTCGCGGGCCGTTGGCTCCGGTGTTTTCGATCCACGGCTGGGGGAGGAGGTGGCGGTCCTTGCGGGTGGGGTCGAGGTCGAAGGCGAATTCGACGAGATTGCGAAGACCGTCGCCGTCGGGGTCATCGGCCCAGCCGCGGTCGCCGTCGGCGATGTCGTAGCCGCGGGCCCATTGGTTGAGGGTGAGGTCGGTGGACTGGCCGAGGATAGCTCCGACGATTTCGCGATTGGAGAGGCGCGGGATGCGGGAGTTTTCGAGGGAGTTGAAGGCGTCGAGGATGTACTGGGCGAAGACGGCCTGGATGGGCCAATTGGGGTGGAAGCCGTCGCCGAGGAAGAGTGAGGCGGGGTCGCCGGAGCTGCTTTCGCGTTTTTCGATGCGGAAGCCGCCGGTGACCCAGCGGGGTGCGGTGACGAGGTCGCGGGTGATGGAGTAGACGTCGGCGTAGCCGGCG
>JAIXVE010000182.1 GCA_027483175.1 Verrucomicrobiaceae bacterium
ACCGATCCAAGGCCGTCCCGGCATTGTCTCCAACCCAGCCAGCGCAGCAAGCAAAGTGGCACGGGCATCCTGCCTGTGACGTCAATGCAAAAGTCTCACTCCAGAAGCCCGGGGGTCGGGATCACGACTGCGGCCAATGCCACCGATCCAAGGCCGTCCCGGCCTTGCCTCCAACCCAGCCAGCGCAGCAAGCAAAGTGGCACGGGCATCCTGCCTGTGACTTCAATGCAAAAGTCTCACTCCAGAAGCCCGGGGGTCGGGATCACGATTGCGGCCAATTCCACCGATCCAAGGCCGTCCCTTCCTAGCCACATCCTCCCCATCAGCACACAACGCCAACCACCAACCCTCACACCACGCCCACCCCTTCCGGCCCAACGGGCCCCGAGAACCCAGCCCAGGGACGAAGCAACGCGCAGGCCCTGGGCTCACACGATTATAAATCCATGCGCCCCAACGGGGCGCGAGAACACTGACCACCGCTCTGGGCCACCCGCCCCCTCCACTCCGCCCACCTCAGCAATGCCCGAAAACCACAGGAAATCCTCACCACCCCGTTTGGTCCGGATATCACGGACTCCACTCCATCACATCCACTGAAATCCAGCCACTTGCAAGGCCCCGAGACCCGCCGGCACGCCCCGGTTGCAAATGGGTATTCCCACAGACATAGTCCAAAGATAAACTGTCGCCCAACCAACAGCGCCATTCCTGACTCGGACAAGAAGCCATCCAGACTTGTGATCCCTCTTGAGGATGTGACGGCCGCCCTTGTCGCCATCGGGGTTCTTGGCGGAATTCTTTATCTCATCCTACTATGGCTCCGATGACCCGAGATGAGTATCGGCGCAGATTGGTTTTCGAGCAACCAAAGCGCCTTGGAGTCCGATCTTGGGCCTTTCTCATACTCGCAAGTCCGGCACTTCTGGTAATGTTCCTTGGCGACATTCTAGCCGCGCCCTTTGCCTCTCGGAGACATCAGAGCACTGGACACTGGCTGCTCTACATGTTTGCTCGTTCCCTTGGCCCTGCTGTCATCATCGGCCTCAGCTTGGGCTATTTCATCAGGCGCTACTCATGACCACTTCCACATCACACGGACAACCAAGGGCGAAGAACAGATGCAGGCATCGGCTCGAAGGATATCTGTCGTGTCATCGACGCCTCCCGCTCGTCGCCTGATCCGACACGTCCACCCAACAACTGAGCGCCATCCGTGATGAAATCAGACATCGAAGCATATCTCGCAGGTCGCCAGCACAGAGCAGGAGAGACGGTGCAGCTCGGCTGGTTTGTATTTCGCATCGCTGAGGCGGGCAGTCCGCCGCGCATCCAGTCCCTCGACTTTCGCCAGATCGCATCGTTCACCGATGATTTCAACATGGCCGAGAAGATTGCGGCCTCACAGACTGACACTCTTCGCTCTTTTGGTGTGTCGGAGTGCCCCTGCACATTGCAGCAGACCGCTTTGGTTTCCGTTAGCTATACGCCCGGTCACCCTGATGCGTTCCTCCAGCGGCAACAGAGTACGGACGCCAACGACTCAGGCTGGTATGTCGGGATCCTGGATGATCCCGCCGACATGGCCGACGTGGAAACGTTCTCGAGGCGATCACTCTATGAACTGACCATCCACGACATGCGTCTCGCTCCTTTCTGGCTTCTGCCTGCACAGACCACCATCCCGCTCCGAGATCACACAGTATTCCAGCTATAACCTCATCCATGGAACCACCAAGGGCGACAAGTCGCAGGAGCCAACCGCTGGGGCTGATCTGGCGCTCGAAGGCCGCCCTCGGAGAAATCGCATTCGTCCGCGAATTCTCCCAGTCACTCGCCGACGGCTGGAGCCAGGTCGGCGGCATGGTGGAAACCATTCTCGAAGAAACCACCGACCTCCAAAAGGTCCGCGTGACCACCCCCGCCGGCTCCGCCGGACGACGCTTCGTCCGCCTCCGCATCACCCGCCGGTAGCGGATCCCACCTGCGCAACCTCCTCGGTTCCCCTTCCCTCGCACGCAGAATCGCCCAGAACCAAGCATCGCCCTGAAGAAGACTTCTCGGCTCAGCTCAACGGTGCCCCCTCACTTCCCCGCAAACTCCTTCCAGAACGTCAGCGCCGCCAGCACCAGCCCGATCCCCGTCACCACCTGCCTCACCACCGCCGCCGGAATCCGCTGCGCACTGTGCGCCCCCAGCCAATACCCCGCCAGCGCCCCCACCGTCATCCCAGCGCCCGCGGCCAGTCCACCAGCCCAGCCACCACAAATGCCACCATCGCCGTCGCGCCCCCCCTCCCGCAGGACGAGGCATGAATGGAGGAGCATTTGACAAAAGCCCCCAAATAAGTAAAATGCGATTTACCTAATCCGCCGTAATAAGCATGGAAATCCCAAAAGCAGAGCTTTTTTCCGTCCTTCAGGAATTCAACCCTTGGTGGAGCGGGCAACCCGTGGCCGACCTCCCAGACTGGGAGCGGGCGGCCTCCCGGCAAATCCGGGCGTGGATCGACGACCACGAAACCAAGCGCGCGCTCCTGCTGACCGGGGCTCGCCAGGTGGGCAAAACCACTCTGTTCCGCCAAGCCATCCGCCGCCTCGTCGCAGAAAGCTTCCCCCCGGCCAACCTGCTCTACGCCACCTTCGACCACCCGATCCTCAAACTGGCCGGGCTGGAGCGGACTTTGCAGGCGTGGGATGAGTTGTTTCCGCCCGTGTCTAGCCACCCGCGGATGCTTTTCCTCGACGAGATCCAGTTCGTGCCCGACTGGCAGACCTGGCTCAAACACCAATCGGACTTCCAGCGCGGCCGGCGGATCGCCGCCACCGGCTCGGCCAGCCCGCTGCGCGACGCCTCCACAGAATCCGGCGTGGGACGCTGGGAAACCATCCCGCTCCCTACCCTGTCATTCGCGGAATACCTGCGCCTCCGGAAGGTGGAGATCCCCGCCCTGCCGGAGGTCCGCTCTCTGCGCCATCTCTTCGATTGGAAGACGGGGGATTTTTCCCGGGCGGCCACGCTCGGCAGGCCGCTCACCGCCCATTTTCACGAATACCTCCTGCGCGGTGGCTTCCCGGAACCAGCCTTAGTCAACGACCTGACACGCTGCCAGCGCCTGCTGCGCGAGGACATCGTGGACAAGGTGCTCAAGCGCGACATGACCGCCCTCTACGGGGTGCGCAGAGTCCTCGAAGTCGAGAAAATCTTCCTCTACCTCTGCTACCACGACGGCGGCATCCTTGATGTGCCCACGCTGTCGAGGGAACTCGACGGCATCAACCGTCAGTCGGTGAACAACTTCCTCGATCTGTTCGAGGCCACCCACCTGATCTGCCAACTGCGCCCTCATGGCTACGGCAAGGAAGTGTTGCGCGGGCGTTCCAAAATCTACCTGGCAGATGCCGCGCTGCCAGGTGCCGTCCTGCTGCTCGGCCGCCGCCTCCTGGAAAAGCCCGACCGCCTCGGCGCTGCCGTGGAGACCGCCTTTTTCAAACACCTCTTCACCCGCTACTACCCCGATCAGCCAACCTTCTCCTACTGGCAGGATAAGAAAAACCGTGACCTTGAAGTCGACCTCATCGCCCAGACCGGTGACCGCATCGTCCCCTTCGAGGTGAAATATCAGGACGCCGAACCCACCCCCCGCAAACTCAAGGGCCTCCGCCTCTTCCTCGAAGAGAAAAACATCGCCCAAGGCTACGTCATCACCCAACGCTGGGAAGATTTCGGCATCATCGAAACCCACTCCGCACGCCAGGGACAGGAACGCGAGCCGCTCAACGCCAAAATCCTCGCCATCCCCGCCCCGCTCGCCTGCCTCTGGCTTTCCGACTGACCCTCCCTCCATCACTGAGCGATCACCGGAATCTCCCTGGCACCCGACAACAACCCCAGCGCCACCGGAGTGTTCTGCGTCCACCCCTCTCCCCCCGCAAGCCCCCGCCACCTCACCTCCGCCCGTGTCCCAACGGGACACCGAATACCAGCCCAGCGCAACGCTCTGGGCGGCCCGTCCCCTCCGCTCCACCCGCCCCACCAATGCCCGAAAACCATGGGAAATCCTCACCAACTGCCAACCCGTTTGGTCCGGATATTACGGACTCCACTCCATCACATTCATTGAAACTCAGGCACTTGCTAGTCCCCAAGACCCGCCGGCACACCCCGGTTGCAAATGGCTATTCCACCAGATATAGTGACTTAGAAGACTGGTTCTGGCCTGTCGCCTCGGGCATTGGCTTGGGCAATGGCAAGAGTCTTTTCAGTTAACATCAACACGAAATCAAAATGCAAGAATCACAAACGCGGTACAAAGTTCTCGTTACGTTCCTCGGTGAGGACAAACCCTACATGGATGTCGAGGAATTCTTTCATGTTCCGAGGCTTGGAGAGTTCATCGTCGTAGGACACTCGGAGTGTCAGACTTACCAAGTTGTACAGGTTGTCCACAGTTCGCATCAGTATGGCTACGACTATGCGGTGACGGCAGAGAAATCTCAACTCTCCCATAAGATAGAACTAAGGTCAGAATACTCCAGGGACAGTTTAAATGCTTCTGGAGGTTCAGCCGAAAAGGCTTTCTGTTTGGACTAATCAAGAACCATCCGAATCTCATCCGCCTTCTAGGCCGATTCAGAAATGCTTCGGACGCGCCGTCAATGCCAGAATCGGGTCGAGGTGGCAGGATTGCGCCTGCCACCCCTCCCACACCACCCGGCATGCGGGTCCGCACCGGGCGGTTCCAAGAATACTCGTTTGGTTGCTAGGTTGCCCGTTCCCTTTGGTTTGGAGCCAAAGGCCGTGCTGCAGGGACTTCCCGAGATCAGCATCGTCTGCCGACGACCGCTCGCTCCCGACTTGCGCAAGCGCCTCTCATAGTTGAGCAGTTTAACAAATATCGGAGCAAAAACTCAGACAATCCCCCCCCGCCATGCGCGCACCAGCCACCCTCGTCCTCGCCAGCCTTGCCACACTTCTCCCGACTCACGCCACTCCCGGTGATCTCGATCCCACCTTCTCATGGACGGGGCCGGGGAGATTCTCCCTGAATGCCTATGCCGACGGGTATAGCGTCGCATCGCTGGCGCTTCAGCCGGACGGCAAGATTCTCGCAGCCGGGGGGGCTCTCATTGTCCGAATCTTGGCGGATGGCACCTTGGATCCGGATTTCAACTCCGGCGGCATCATCAATCTGTCGCCTCAGGCTTTTGCAAAAGGATGGCAGGATGTTGAGGTTCAGCCTGACGGTAAAATCATTGCGTGCTCGACCGGCGCGAATCCCTCACTGCGGCGCTGGAACTCCGATGGGACTCCAGACACTTCGTTCAACGGAACCGGGATTGTCGCGCTCCCCAGCACTCCGCTCGATCTGACTCTGGATGAATCCGGAAGAATCCTCGTCGGCCTCAGCTCCGGAATTACCCGTTACAGGGCTACCGGCGAGATAGATCCGACGTTTGGGAACGGAGGAATCGCCCTACTCCGGCCTCTCGTGCCCTTCCCCGTGCAGTCAGTGGCTTCCCTTCCAGGTGGCAGCTTGATTCTTGCTGTCGCTCCCCCCACCGGCACATTCAAAAAGCTCGACGCCAGTGGAGGCGAAGACCTCAGCTTTCCAGAGATTCCGATCAGCACCAATGGGGGCTCACGACCCTTTCCAATGATGATGGATGTCAGCGGAGAAAGTCTCATTTTCCTGAGGTATGGCGGTCAGTCATGCTTGTGGAAGATGGAAGCTAACGGCACTAATGAGCGCGATATGGGAGGCATGGGCATTTGCGATGGCTTGATCGGATTCACAATGCAGCGCGATGGAAAGCCGGTCATCGTCGGTACCATCGGAGGGAATAACGGCCTGCCGGATATCATGATCAGACGGATTCGGCCCGAGGGAGGATTGGACGAGTCCTTTGCCAACCTAGGATCAAAAACCATTGACTTCGGCAACACCATTAGCTTCGCCACCCGCGCAGCCGTCCAGCGCGACGGCAAAATCCTTGTCGCCGCCATCAGCGATGCAAACCTCGTGGTCCTTCGTCTCCTCGGCGACGACCCGGACATCACCGTAGAGCACCCGAAGGGAACCAATCTGGCTGCGGCACCAGTGCCCACAATTGATTTCGGCCCAGTCGTGGGAGGCCAGTCGCAGACACAGACCGTGTACCTTTCGAACCCGAGCCCCGCTGACCTTGAAGGGTTGAAAGTCGTGCGTGGAACAGCCGGAACTCCTTCCGAATTCACCATTGTCTCCGAAATTCCCGCGACACTCGCGACCGGAGAATCCGTGCCACTCACTCTGGTCCTGACCCCATCTTCTCCCGGCAAAAAGACGGCCACTCTCGAAATCCAGAGCAACGATCCGGACGAGAGCCCATTCACGCTTTCCCTCACTGGCCGTCAGGCGACCGCCACCGATCTGTGGCGACAAACCCATTTCGGCAGCATGAACGAAACCGGACCCGCGTCCGACCAGAGCGACCCCGACGCAGACGGCATCCCCAATCTCGTCGAATTCGCCTTGGGCAGCCATCCCAAGGAATCCACGCCAACACCCGGCACCCTTGTCAGGAATGGCAGCACCCTCGAATTCAGCTACTGGCGCTCGAAGGCCGCCCTCGGAGAAATCGCATTCGTCCGGGAATTCTCCCAGTCACTCGCCGACGGATGGAGCCAGGTCGGCGGCATGGTGGAAACCATTCTCGAAGAAACCACCGACCTCCAGAAGGTCCGCGTGACCACCCCGGCCGGGTCCGCCGGACGACGCTTCGTCCGCCTCCGCATCACCCGCCGGTAGCGGATACCACCCGCACAGACTCTTCGCTCCCCCTTTCCATCGCACGCAGAATCGTCCAGAACCATGCATCGCCCTCAAGGAGACTTCTCGGCGTCCCTCAACGATGCCCCCTCCACCTCACCCGGATCGAATCGCTCCACCCCCATTGATCCCCAGACTGGGAAACCAACCCCGACGTTTTTTGACCGATCGTATCCTTGAGTATACAATCAGCCATGCCCGCCCGGTCGGTCCTGCCCGCATCAATGCCAGCCGCTGTCTTCTCGTGACCCTGGTGACTGCCCACCTTGAAGTCGACCTCATCGCTGGAATCTCTAGGCCTCTCCACAAAAACCCAGCGTGCCCCCGCGCCACCGGGGTCCTCTGCATTCACCCCCACCTCCTCCCGCACTCCCCCCTCACTTCCCCGCGAACTCCTTCCAGAACGTCAGCGCCGCCAGCACCAGCCCGATCCCCGTCACCACTTGCCTCACCACCGCCGCCGGAATCCTCTGCGCACTGTGCGCCCCCAGCCAATACCCCGCCAGCGCCCCCACCGTCATCACCAGCGCCCGCGGCCAGTCCACCAGCCCCGCCACCACAAACGCCACTGCCGCCACCACGTTGATCAGCGACCCTAACACCGTCTTCAGCGTGTTCATCTCATGAATGCTCCCCAACCCCAGAAACCCGAACGTCGCCAGCATCAGAATCCCGATCCCCGCCCCGAAATACCCGCCATACACCGCCACCAGAAACTGAAACCCGATGGCCATCGCCACCCGACCCCGTCCCTCCACTCCACCACCTGACAATCCCTCCTCCCCACTCCCTAACTCATCCCCCGCCAGCCGCTTCAGCGTCCCCTGCAGCATGAACAACAGGGTCGCAAACAGAATCAGAAACGGCACCAGTCGGCTGAACACTCGCTCGCTCCCGTACACCAGCAGCGCACTACCCACCACACTCCCCGCAAGACTCACCGGCAGAAATCGCAGCAACCACGGCCGCACCGCCTCCAGATGCCGCCGGTATCCCCAGATGCTCCCGCCCGTCCCCACAAACAACCCCACCGTACTCGTCGCATTCGCGACCACCGGCGAAATCCCGAACGCCAGCAGCACCGGAAACGTCACTAGCGTCCCGCCTCCCGCAATCGCATTGATCACCCCGGCCAGCGCCGCCGAGGCAAACAATCCTCCTGCTTCCGGCAGCGTCATGACCTCATCCTCTCAACCCCGCACCTGCCCGCTCCCCCGGACCAGATACTTGTAAATCGTCAACTCCGGCAACCCCATCGGCCCCCGCGCATGCAGCTTGTCCGTGCTGATCCCAATCTCGCACCCGAACCCGAACTCCCCGCCATCGTTGAACCGCGTGCTCGCATTCCAGAACACCGCCGCACTGTCCACCATCGCCAGAAACCGCTCCGCCGCCGCCCCATCCTCCGTCACAATGCACTCGCTGTGCCGCGACCCATGCGCCGCAATGTGATCCATCGCCTCATCCATCCCGGTCACCGTCCGCACGTTCAATATCAGATCCAGATGCTCCGTATCCCAATCCTTCTCCTCCGCACGCCGCACTTCGTCAGGATAATGCGCACACAGCCACTCGTCCCCTCGCAATTCCACGCCCTTCGCCCGCAGCGCCGGCACCGCCACCGCAAAAAACCGCTCCGCAATCACCTCATCCACTAACAATGTCTCCGCCGCATTGCACACGCCCGGCTTCTGCGCCTTCGCATTCACAATAATCCCCACCGCCATCCCCACATCCGCCGCACGGTCCACATATACGTGACAGATCCCGTCATAATGCTTGATCACCGGCATCCTCGCCAGACTCACCACCGTCTCTATCAATCCCTTCCCGCCGCGCGGAATAATGAGATCCAGATACCGGTCCATCTCCGCCAGATGCCGCACACTCTCCCGATCAGTATTCCCCACCAGCTGAATGCTCGACGCCGGCAATCCCGCACGCTCCCCCGACTCCTGCAGCACCGCCGCAATCGCACGATTGCTGTGAATCGCCTCGCTCCCGCCCCTCAGAATCGTCGCATTGCCGCTCTTGAAACACAGAGCCGCCGCATCACTCGTCACGTTAGGCCGACTTTCGAAAATGATCCCGATCACCCCGATCGGCACCCGCACTTTCTCCATCCGCAACCCGTTCGGCCGCTCCCAGGACGCCAGCACCTCGCCCACCGGATCCGGCAACTCCGCCACCTCCCGCACCCCGCGCGCCATCGCCGCCACCCGCTCATGATTCAATGTCAGCCGGTCCACCATCGCCGTCCCTAACCCCCGCTCCCGCGCGCCCGCCACATCCACCGCATTCGCCGCCAGAATCGTCTCCTCCGCACGCTCCAGTCCATCCGCCATCGCTAGCAGAATAGCCCGCTTCTGCCCCGCCGTCAGCACCGCCAGCTCGCGCCCGGCCCGCCGCGCCTGCTGCCCCATCTCTTCAATCTCTTCTCGCAATCCCATCGTCAGTTTCAATTCTTTCCTCCCGCCCTGCCCCGCTTTCCACCGTCCCGCAAGTGCGACTCCTCCCTCCTCATTCAGAACCAATTAAAATACTCCCATTCCATCCTCGACACCGCACCCCCCACCATGGCACGCTCACATTCAGTCGCCTCGGAACCGAGGTTCGGAGGCTCTTCCCCCGCTCCCCTATGCACGCCCTCCGCCTCTCCCTCCTCGCCGCCGCCGCCCTCCTCTCGCGTGCTCCAGCCATCGGGATCTACCAGCCCACCGACCTCCTCCCGCTCCAGACGGGCTTCACCGTCGCGACCTGTTACTCCAGCACCGGCATCGGTCTCAACCAGATCGTCCTCCCGCCCCCCAACCCAGCCGGCAATGTCGTCGTCGTCTGGAATACCTCCCCAGCCATCCTCGGCTCCGCCCCCGTCGATTGCCCCGCCAGCCCCAACTACGCATGGCAGTACGACCACAACGAACTCCCTCTCCAGAACCCCGTCGCCGGCCCGCAACACGAATGGCGCGCCGCCCAACTCGGCGAGGTCTTCGGCGTCGCCCTCGATGACGCCGCCAGCCAGAACATCTACGTCGCCGCCTCCCGCGCCTATGGCTACGCCAACTGGCCCTCCGGCAACGGCCCCGGCACAGTTTACCGACTGAACGGCACCACCGGTGCCATCACCGCCTTCCCCCAGCTCCCCGGAGCCTCCGGCGGCACGCCCGGCCCCGGCAGCGGCAACTCCCCAGACGCCGCCCTCGGCAATCTCTGCTTCCATCGCTCCACCTCCGGCCAGGCATGGCTCTACGTCACCAATCTCGGCAACGGCCTCATCTACCGACTGAACCCATCCACCGGTGCCGTCACCGCCACCTTCGACCACGGCACCCAGGCCCTCCCCGTCGCCTCCTACCCCGTCGTCCCCGACAACCCAGCCCTCGTCTTCACCCAACCCACCCGCCGCCCATGGGGCATCGGAGTCCGCGCCAACCGGCTCTATTACAGTGTCTTCGACAGCATGGACCCCGCACCGCCTCCCATCTGGTGGGGCGCAGCAGGCCCCCAATCCGAAATCTGGTCGGTCGCCCTCGACGCCGCAGGCAACTTCCTCCCAGCCACCGCCCTCCGCGAGTTCAAAATCCCCCAGCTCGCTCAGCCCTTCACCATGTTCGGTAATCTCAACCGGCCTTCCATGCCGGTCTCCGATATCGAATTCTCCGCCGCCGGAGCCATGCTCCTCGCCGAACGTTACCACATCGGCTGCACCGCCCCAGGCTTCACTGGCTGGAACTTCCTCGTCGGCGCTCACTCCACCCGCGTCCTCGAATACACCGGCTCCTCCGGCTCATGGACACCTTCCCCAGTCTCCAAATTCCGCGTCGGCGGCGGCAATGGCCCATGGGTCACCAACAGCGCCGGTGGCGTCGGCCCAGCCTGCGACGGCTCAGTCTGGTGCTCCTCCGACTCCATCGGCCCCTTCAGCTCCGCACCCGCCTACGGCTCCCAACGCATCAATGGCATCGGCAACGCCGCCGACCCAACCCCCATCACCTTCTCCCACGTCATCGACTTCGACTGTCTCGGCACAGAATACGGCAAATCCCTCATCGGCGACATCGACACTGTCGTCCCGCCCGACCGGCTCCGCGCCGTCATGGTCAATGCCGTCTGCCCAACCGCCCCCGGCGGCAATTACACGGTCACGCTCAATGTCACCAATCTCATGGCCGTCCCGATCTCCCAGATCGCCTTCGGCCCCTGCCCCCCAGCCTTCATCCCCCCAGGCGGCCAAAGCGTCACGCCATCCCCCGCCCTCATCAATACCACCATCGCCCCCGGAGCCAGCACGCTCGTCTCCATCTCCATCGCCTCGCTCCCCATCGGCGGGGTCAAATGCTTCGCCATCCAGGCCAACCCCGCCGACTTCACCGACCTCAATCGCGCCTTCGAGTGCTCCCCCAAAATCTGCGTCCGGCTCCCGCGTTGCCCCTGCATGGAGGTCGTCATCAAGGACCCCAAATGCCCAGTCTATGAAGGCGAGGAACACAGCGCTTCCCTGACCCTCACCAATCTCTGGAACATCCCAGCCTCATGGTACCAGTTCCTCCCCTGCCCGCAGAACGACCTTCCCCCTAACGCGGTCACGCTCCAGCCCTCCCCCGCCGGGCTCCAGCCTCTCGTCCCCCCTCTCGGCCCGAACTCCACCTCCCAGCCGCTCCCGGTCTCGTTCCCCAATCTCCCCGTCCAGAACTCCCCACTCACCGTCTGCTTCATCGTCCAGTTCCTCCCACAGGCCGAAAACCTCGGCCCATTCTGCGAAGCCAAGGTCTGCATCACGTTCCCGCCCTGCCCGCCTCTCCTCCCCTGCGTCAGCGTTTCATGGGGCCCGGTCAGATGCCCGACCGCTCCCCCCGGCAACTACTCCTTCAATCTCACCATCACCAATCAGGGCCCCATCCCCGCCGCCGCCGCCATCCTCGCCCCCTGCCCCCCACCCAGCGGCCCCGGCGTCCCCGCCATTCCGTCCCCGTCCTTCATCACGCTCCCACCCCTCAATCAGGGCAACTCCGGCATCTACCCGGTCCAGCTCGGCGGGGTCCCTCTCAACGGGGTCACCGGATGCTTCTGCGTCACCCTCGTCGACGCCCAGCAACGCCCGCTCTGCACCAAAATCGTCTGCATCCCTCTCCCCGCCTGCCCCTGCGCCGCGGTCCTCCCCCGCGAAGTAAAATGCCCGGAATTCGAAAACCAGCCGCACTCGCTCTCAGTCACCGTCACCAACACGGGCTTCCAGCCGCTCTACTGGTGGTCCGTCTCCCCCTGCCCGCCCCAGCAACTCCCCCCTAACGCCCTCCCCGGCGTCTCCCCAGGCCCTCCCGGGCTCCAGCCATTCCCGCCCCTCAACCCGGGCAACACCACCGCCCTCCCCCTCACGCTCTCCGGGATCCCCAAAACCGGCGGCATCGCCTGCTTCACCATTTCGTTCTACGGCGAATCCGAAGGCGTCGCCGTCTGCGAGGAAAAAATCTGCATCACCGTCCCGCCCTGCCCTCCCTGCAAACCCTGCATGGCCGTCTCCGTCGTCGGCGAACCTCGCTGCCCCACCGTCCAGAACGGTCCGTTCTCCGTCCCCATCGTCATCACCAATCTCCAGCCGGTCCCCGCATGGACCGCCATCCTCATCCCCTGCACTCCCGGCCTCCAACCCGGTGAAGTCCCCGCCACCCCCACACCCGGCAGCATCGCCCTCAGCCCACTCGTCCAGAACGCCAGTCTCCCCGTCTCCGTCAATCTCTCCGGCGTCTCCTCCAGCCAGCTCGCCTGCTTCTGCATCCAGCTCCTCGACGCCTCAGGAAATCGGCTCTGCGAACGCCCAGTCTGCGTCAGACTCCCCGAGTGCCCGCCTCTCTGCTCCACGGTCTCCACCGTCAATGTCCTCTGCTCACCCACCGGCACCACCGCCACCCTCAATGTCTTCAATCAGTCCGCCACTCCATTCGGCTTCTACTCCACCGCCCCAGTCCCCGGCAATCTCCTCCCTCCCGGTGCCATCAGCGGCCAGCCCCAACCAGCCTTCCTAACCCCCTTCACCCCCATCGTCGCCCCCGCCACCACCAGCACGATCACCATCTCGCTCCCGCCTAACCTCCCACCCGCCGGCGGCACGTTCTGCTTCTACCTCCAGTTCTACTCCCCGCAGGACCAGCTCGTCTGCCGCGAACTCGTCTGTCTCCGCTTCCCAGCCTGCGCCTGCGGCATCGTCCTCTCCCACAACGTCACCTGCGTCCCCGGTCCCGGCGGCATCATGGTCCCCCAACTCACCTTCACCGTCCAGAACCTAACCAACGCCTTCGGCACTCCCTTCAGCTTCGCCGCCGCCACCATCCTCCCCGGCGCCGGCTTCTCCCCTTCAATCCTCACCCCCTCCCCAAACCCCATCCCCCCAGGCGGCACCGGCACATTCACCACGCTCTTCACAGGCAACCGCCCTCCCACCTGTCTCGATATCTTCCTCACCGACGCCGCACGCAAATTCTGCTGCCCGCTCCGGCTCTGCCCGTTCTGGGTCTCCTGCGCCCAACCCGTCGACCCCCACTTCTGCGAAATCGCCTCGGAATTCACCCCGGGCCCTAACGGTCTCGTCTCCGGCTCCGCATGGATCGTCAATGGCTCCAATTTCCCAAGGTCCTTCTCATGGTCGCTCGCCCCGGCCGCCGTCCTGGGCTGCACCAGCGCCCTCCCGCCCGGCGCGTTCGTCCCATCCAGCGGCACGGTCGGCCCCATCGGCCCTAATAGCAGCGTTCTCGTCCCGTTCTCCATCTCCGCCGCCTCCGTCACCCAGGGCACCTGCGCTGGCTTCCAGTTCTGCTTCCGCGACCTCTCCTTCCGCAACTCCCCGCTCCACTGCTGCCCCAGCAAGGTCCGACGCCCCCGCGGAAAAGACGTCGTCGTCGACTGGAACCCAACCGGCCGCGCCTTCCTCTCCGCCTCAGGCATCGTCCCCATCACCATCTCCAATCCTTCCTCGGAACCAGTCTCCCTCAGTCTCCTCCTCGGCCAGTCAGGCAACGCCGACCTCTCCTTCGACGGCAACTTCGCCCCAGCCTCCTCCGACGGCACCTCCAGCCCCGCGCCCGACTTCGCCACGCTCCCGCTCGACGTCACCATCCCCCCTAATTCCTCCATCCCGCTCTCCATCCACGCCCGCGCCGCCACCGGCATCATCCCCGTCGGCCCTCCATGGAGCGAATGGTCCCTCATCCGTCTCTGCCGCGGCAACATCATCGCAGAACCCGATGTCATCGGCACCGCCATCTTCCACTCCGCTCAGCGGCTCCCCGGCCCCGAACTCACGCCGGAACCAGACCTCTCCTTCGGCTGGTTCCCCACCGGGCAGTACTTCCCTTCTCTCTTCTGCCTCCCCTCCACCCGCGACGTCTGCGAACTCCTCGGCTCGTCCTCCCTCACCTCATGGCAGCGCGAATGGCCCGTCGGTGACGGTCTCCTCAACCTCCCCGACGGCACGTTCGTCACCCCGGAACAAGGCGCGTTCCTCTCCCCTCCCGGCAGCGATGGCTCCCTCCCGTCCCGCTTCTTCCGCCTCAAAGCCGAGCGCCAACCCTGATCTCCACACCAATCAGGATTGACGAAAGGCGCGCATCGCCGCTAGTGTGGTCCGTCTTACAGATGGTACCTTATGAACGAGGGATTTTTTCCGAGTCCACGGCGCGAGGAGGGCGCGAATCAGGATTCGCAACCGACGAGCAACACAGGAATCGGGAAAAAGACCCGTACCCCTCCCTCTGCAGAGCAGCTCAATTCTCCTTCCCTTACACATAATCAGAAGATACCATCTGCATGACGGGCTGCACTAGGCATTGCCGTGTCCGCTTCCCCCCGTCGCGGATTCCCCCCCTTCCCCTATGTACCTCCGCCTCGCCCGCGCCGCAGCGCTGGCCCTGTCGGTCTGCTCCTTCGCAGCACCCTCAGGGCTTGCCGCCGTCCGTATCAACGAATTCATGGCCGATAACCCCGGCCGCCCCGTCGACCCGGACGCCCGTCTCGACATGGACGCCCGCAGCCCCGGCTGGATCGAACTTTTCAACGACGGCCCCGCCGCCGTAAACCTCTCCGGCTGGGCCCTCAGCGACGACCCCGCCAACCCAGGCAAATGGGTCTTCGCCGCCCCCATCGCCCCAGCCACCACCCCCACCTCCATCCCAGCCAACGGCTACCGCATCGTCTTCACCGGCGGCTACGAACGCAACGTCGCCAACGTCGAACCCCACACGTCCTTCCGCATCGACAATTCCGGCCACCTCCTCCTCAGCCAGCCCGACGGCGCAGGCGGCTGGACAGTCGTCAGCCGCTTCGGTTCCCCCACCGCCCCCTACCCACCCCAGCGCCCCGGCATCAGCTTCGGCTTCCCAGCCAACAACCCCGCACTCCCCCCAGCCTTCTTCCCCGCCGATACCCCCGGCACCGCCAACTCCACCCCGGCCGTCGACTCGTTCTGCAGAGACACTCAATTCTCCGTCAAACGCGGCTTCTACGACGCCCCCTTCACCCTCACCATCACCTGCGCCACCCCCGGAGCCACCATCGCCTACACTCTCAACGGCAACGTTCCCTCCCCAACCTCCGGCACCCAGGTCCCCGCCCCCGACGCCGCCACCCCGCCCTCCGCCTCCCTCACCATCTCCGGCTCGACCATCGTCCGCGCCGCCGCATGGAAATCAGGCATCGGCCCGTCCAACACCGACACCCAATCCTACCTCTTCGCCTCCCAGATCATCACCCAGTCCGGCCCGCTCCCCAGCATGGGGCTCACCTCCGCCGACACCTTCCCATGGGGAACCTCCGGCGGCACCCCTCGCACGCCCGCCGGCCCGGACTGGGCCGTCGAAACCAGCGCCACCCAGTTCCCCAACCCAGCCAACCGCTTCACCGCAGACGACCTCAAACGCCTCGCCGTCGTCTCCGTCGTCATGCCATGGCGCGAATGCTTCGGCCCTAACTCCACCGCCCCGGACTACGCCGCCACTCCCATCGCCAGACGCGGTGTCTACATCGGCGCCGAAGCCGGTGTCCCCAACGAGGGCTCTCCTCGCGCCGCCTCCTTCGAACTCATCAACCCGGACAACAACCCCACCGACCCTAACGCCACCCGCGGCTTCCAGACCGACGGAGCCGTCCACGTCTTCGGCGGCACCAGCCAGCAGCGCTGGAAAAGCTACAAGCTCTCCATGAACTTCAAATCCCGGGAGTCCGTCGCCTTCAATGTCTACGGCGACGACGCCGCCCCCTCCCAGGATGCCTTCATCCTCGACGCCCGCATCAATCAGACATGGCTCCACACCGACGCCACCCAGCGTCAGCGCGGCGACTACGTCCGCGACCACGTCATGGCCGACCTCCAGAATAACATGGGCGGCCGCTCGTTCCACTCCCGCCCGGTCCACTGCTTCCTCAATGGGCTCTACTGGGGGCTCTACATCCTCCACGAAAAACCTGACGAGAAATTCATGTCCGACTACGTCGGTGGCTCGGACAACGACTGGGATGTCTTCAAACACTCCGCCGCCACCAGCGTCGACGGCAACACGGTCGCCGGTCAAGTCATCAGCTCCGCCATCATCAACCCAGCCCTCCCCTTCGGCTCTTCCTCCGACCCCTCGTTCTTCAATTCCTCCACGCTCCGCAATTACGAGGAACTCATGGACCTTCTCGGCATCGGCCGCGTCGCCCCTAACCCCGTCCCCGACCTCGCCACCCAGGCCGCCTACGAAGCCGCCGCCCGCAAAATCGATATCCCCGCCTTCATCGACTACATCCTCCTCAATACCACCGCCGCCAACTCGGACTGGCCTCACAAAAACTACTACGCCAGCTTCCGCCGCACCGACCCTAACGCCCGCTGGCGCTGGCATTCGTGGGACGCAGAACACGTCTTCCGCATCGAATCGGAAAACACGTTCACTCAGGCCACATGGACCAACGACGGCGAAACCACCAGCCGCGGCCCCGGTGCCATCACCCGCCGTCTCGCCCGCAACCCGGAATTCCGTCTCCAGTTCGCCGACCGCGCCCACCGCCACCTCTTCAACAACGGTTCCCTCAGCACCACCGCCCTCCAGGCCGCCTTCAACCGCCGCTTCGCTGAAATCGAACCATGGGGCATCCGCGGCGAATCCGCTCGCTGGGGCGACAACCGCTCCACCGCAGGCCAACCCCACGCCTACACCACCAACGGCTCGCTCCCCACCGCCGTCTGGACGTCCGAAAAATCCCGCATCCTCACCACGGTCCTCCCAGCCCGCTCCCACCTCACCGCCACCACCAACAGCGCCCTCGCCAACCTCCGCGCCTTCTCAGTCTCCGGCACCGCCCTCCCACTCTACCCATCCGTCGCCGCTCCACAGTTCCGCAACGCCGCCACCAGCGCCGTCCAGCACGGCGGTCTCGTCCCCGCAGGCTTCTCCCTCTCCATCGCCAACCCCGCCGCACCCACCGGCATCATCTACTTCACCACCGACGGCTCGGACCCCCGCACGCCATGGTCCAGCACCCCTGCCCCCACCGCCCCCACGTTCTCCTCACCCATCCCCCTGACTTCCTCCACCACGATCAAATCCCGCGTTCTCAACGGCACCGTATGGTCCGCCCTCAACGAGGCCTTCTTCAGCGTCGCCACCACCCCAGCTTCCGCCGCCAACCTCGTCATCAGCGAACTCCACTACCGCCCCGCCGCCCCCTCCCCAGAAGAAGCCCTCGCCGGCTTCTCCCAGCGCAGTCGCTTCGAATTTATCGAACTCCTCAACGTCAGCTCCTCCCCCGTCTCCCTCGAAGGGGTCCGCTTCGGCAAGGGGCTCGACTTCACCTTCGACGCCACCAGCCCCATCCGCGATCTCGCCCCCGGCGCTCGCGTCCTCGTCGCCGCCAGCAGAGCCGCCCTCGCCCTCCGCTATCAAAACCCCGCCCTCCCCATCGCCGGCGAATTCCTCCTCGGCTCCAGCCTCGCCGACGAAGGCGAAACCATCGAACTCCTCTCCGCCTCCGGCCAACCCATCGCCTCGTTCACCTACAACGACCGCAACCCATGGCCCGAAGCCGCCGACGGCGCTGGCTTCTCCCTCGTCCTCATCCGCCCCCAATCCCGCCCGGACCCCGCCCTCCCCCAAAACTGGCGACCCAGCGCCGCCACCCACGGCTCCCCAGGCTCCGACGATCTCCTCTCCTACTCCGCATGGAAATCCGCTAACTCCATCACCAGCGACTCCGCCGACGACGACGACGACGGCTTCGCCAACGCCTCCGAATTCGCCCTCGGCACCAACCCTCGCTCCGCCGCCAGCCGCCCGCTCCTCTCCGCCGATCTCCAGCCGTTCCCATCCCCGCAAGGCCCCGGCCTCCCGGACCTAACGGAACAGTTCCTCACCATCTCCTTCGCCCGCAACCCGCGCTCGGACGATCTCATCACGCTCCCGGAAGCCTCCACCGATCTCGTCTCATGGTCCCTCTCCACCATGACCCGCGTCCTCGTCGTCCCTAACCCCGACGGCTCCCAATCCGAACTCTGGCGCTCCACCTCCCCCGTCTCCTCCCGCACCTCCAGCTTCCTCCGCCTCCGCGTCACCGTCCCCTGACCCCGCCGCCCTCGCGGTCCGCATCCCGCTTTCGGCCGCCACCACGCCGTCTACGTCCCCACCATGCCCGACTTCCTCCCCGCCCTCACCGGCTGCTTCGCCCAGCCCGTCGCCGAAAACCCCACCGTCGTCATGATGGAAGCCGCCTTCCGTCACCACAACCTCCACTGCCGCTACATCAACATGGAGGTCTCCCCCGAGAACCTCGCCGACGCCGTCCGCGGCGCAAAGGCCCAGGGCTACCTCGGCTTCAATTGCAGTCTCCCTCACAAAATCGCTGTCATCAGCCACCTCGACGGGCTCGCCCCCTCCGCCGCCATCATTGGCGCAGTCAACTGCGCCGTCCGCCAGCCCGACGGCCGCTGGCTCGGCGAGAACACCGACGGCAAGGGCTTCCTCGAAAGTCTCCGCCCGCTCATCAACCCCGCAGGCCAGCACGTCGTCCTCTTCGGAGCCGGCGGTGCCGCCCGCGCCATCGCCGTCGAACTCGCCCTCGCAGGCACCACCCGCATCACCCTCATCAACCGAAACCCCGACCGCGCCGCTCCCCTCGCAGCCCTCCTCGCCCCGCTCCTCCCGGAAGTCGTCTCCCTCCCCCTCACCCATCCCACCACGCTCCCTCCAGACGCCTCCATCGTCATCAATGCCACCAGCGTCGGTCTCTTCCCGGACGTCTCCACTTCCCTCCCCGTCACCGGCTTCCTCCCTCACATGATCGTCGCGGACGTCATCCCCAATCCCCCACAAACCGCCTTCCTCAACCTCGCCGCCGCCGCCGGCTGCCAGACGCTCGACGGACTCGGCATGCTCGTCAATCAGGGCGCTCTCAACATCGGCTACTGGCTCGGCATCTCCCCGGACCGCTCCGTCATGCGCGACGCCCTCGCCGCCGTCTTCTCTCCCAACCCCTGACCCCCACGGACTTGCGGATGCTCAATCCGCGTTGCCCACCCTCTCCCCTTCAGCCATTCACTCCCTTCCTATGAGACTCCTCCCTTTCTCCCTAGCCACTCTCGCCGTCATGCTCTCGCTCCACGCCCAGGACGCCGCCAAACCCTCCGGCAACCTCGCCATCAAAGCCGAGGTCCACGGCGGCACCGAAGGCCGCATCAATTCCTTCAACGAAATCTCCAAAAAAGGCGAAGCCCAACTCGTCTTCCTCGGCGACTCCATCACCCAGGGCTGGGAGGGCGCAGGCAAAGCCGCATGGAGTACATGGGCCGAATACAAACCCGCCAACTTCGGCATCGGCGGCGACCGCACCGAACACATCCTCTGGCGTCTCGACCACGGCAACTTCGACGGCCTCAAACCCAAGCTCGTCGTCCTCATGATCGGCACCAACAACACCGGCCACCGCAAAGCCGCTGAACCGGCCGCCGACACCGCCGCCGGCGTCAAAGCCATCCTCGACAAGCTCCACACCAAGCTCCCAGACACCAAGGTCCTCCTCCTCGGCATCTTCCCACGCGGCGAAAAATCCACCGACAAACTCCGCGTCCACAACGCCGCCATCAACGACCTCCTCAAGCCCCTCGCCGACGGCAAATCCATCACCTTCATGGACATCGGCACCACCTTCCTCCAACCCGACGGCACCCTCTCCAAAGACATCATGCCCGACCTCCTCCACCTCAGCCCCAAAGGCTACGAACTCTGGGCCTCCGCCATCAAAGACAAGGTCGCCGAACTCATGAAGTAATCCCCCAAAACCACCTCTCTCCCACCAAGGGGCATCGGCACCACCCGCCGATGCCCCTTCTTCTTTCCCAACCCAACACGCCACCTCTCCCTTCAAGCCCTTCTCCCAACCCGCCAATCTCACTTCTCACTTCTCACTTCTCACTTCCCCCACCCCCTCTCCCAACAAGCCCCAAGCCGGAGGCTTGCCGGAGCTTAGCCGGTGGCGTCAGCCACCGGTCTAACATTGCAATAACACACCGCCCCGGCAGGGGCGGCAGACCCTCCCAACCCGCCCCAGAAATGAAGCGGCGCCCCGCCGCTTATCTCCCCACAAGCCCCCGTCCCGTAGGGACGACCGGTGACTAGCCGGGGGTGCCGCGAGCCTCTCGCGGTACCCCCGGTTCCCAACACAATACCACAGGACCCCGTAGGGGTCCCCCCCTCCAAACCAGCCCGCCGCAGGCTCTGGACTGCTGTGAGCATCACAGCTCTCCCTGCGCACGGAGTGCGTCTCCGAGCCCAATCTCCGAACACGCCCTTCCCACTTCCCACTTCTCACTTCCCCTCAAGTCCACCTTCACCACTCCGAATTTACCATTTACCATTTACTATTTACTATTTACTATTTACTATTTCTCCTCCCCTCCAGCG
This sequence comes from Verrucomicrobiaceae bacterium, assembly GCA_027483175.1. Taxonomy (GTDB): domain Bacteria; phylum Verrucomicrobiota; class Verrucomicrobiia; order Verrucomicrobiales; family V1-33; genus V1-33. The sequence goes on from JAIXVE010000182.1 coordinate 20,734, forward strand.
GCCAGTCCGCATTCGCCGTCCGACTCGTCTCCATCAACTCCGCCGCCTTCGCCACCTCCTCCGGATGCCCCGCCGCCACATCGCGACTCTCCCCCGGGTCACTCGCCAGATCATAAAGCTCAATCGCCCGCTTCGGCCCGTTTTTGACCGCCTTCCAATCACCGAACCGAACCGCCTGAATCGGCGTCCCTTCGTGCAATTCCCAGTAAAACCGGTCGCGCTTCGGCGCAGCCCCGCCCTTGAGCATCGACACTAGCGAAACCCCATCCGTCCGGCACTCCGCCGGAATCTCCGCCCCCGCCAGCTCCGCCGCCGTCGGCAGAAAATCCCAGAACGCCCACGGCTCGTTATTGACCTTTCCCGCCGGAACTGTCCCTGGCCACCGCGCCACCGCCGCCTGACGCAACGCACCCTCGTACAACCCGCGTTTGTACCCCCGCAATCCGTTCGCCGCCTGCTTGAACAACGACCCGATCGGCGACTGCGGCGCAAACGACGACCCATTGTCCCCCGCCAGCATCACCAGCGTCCGCTCCTCGATCCCCAGCTCCTTCAGCAGTCCTAGCAACTGCCCCACATCCCGGTCCAGACGACTCACCTGCGCCGCATACGTCTTCTGTTCCTTCGTCCACGGCTTGTCCCGGTAAATCCCAAGGTCATTAATCTCATGCCGCCCGTGCGGCAGCGTCACCGCATAAAACAGAAAAAACGGCTGCTCCTTCACCTCGCGCA
>JAIXVE010000222.1 GCA_027483175.1 Verrucomicrobiaceae bacterium
GACCGGGAAACCGCCGCCGCACTCCGCCAGATCCTCGTCGCTCACTGCAACGACGCCGACGCCTCCTGCGCCGCTCTCATCGAGGAAAGCGGCACCGTCTGCGCCCTCGCCGGAGACGATTCCCTCCAGGATCACGGCGAAACCGCCGCCCTCGCCGCCGGTGCCTACCACGCCGTCCGCGAAACCGCCCGACGTCTCGGCGAATCCGCCTTCGAAGGGCTCTCCCACGAAGGCCGCCACAAACACTTCCATCTCGGCCCCGTCGACTCCCGCTTCCTCCTCCTCACCATTTTCAACAACGACACCCGACTCGCCCTCGTCCGCGCCTGCTCCACACGCTCCGCCGCACGACTCCGCGACTGCCTCGCCGCCCAACCTACACCCCCACCCCCGCGCGCCTCCGCCTCCCCCCTCGCCCGCCACCGCCTCAATGCCGAAGACGTCCTCGGCACCACCGACTTCTTCCGCGAACGCTGATCACCGCCCACCTCCCCATCCCGCCATGTCCGCTGTCCCCTCTCCTCCCGCCATCGCCATCATCGGCGGCAGCGGCCTCTACGACCTCGACGGATTCTCTAACCGTCAGGACGTCGCCGTCGCTACCCCATGGGGCCCCCCCTCCGACCTCATCACCACCGGCACCTTCGCCAACCGCAAGGTCTGCTTCCTCCCTCGCCACGGCCGCGGCCACCGGCTCCTCCCCACCGAACTCAATCACCGCGCCAACCTCTGGGCGCTCCGCTCCCTCAACGTCCGCTGGATCATCTGCGTCACCGCCGTCGGCAGTCTCCGCGAAGCCTATCAACCCCGCGATATCGTCCTCCCCGACCAGTTCTTCGACCGCACCAGCCGCCGCGAACACCACACGTTCTTCGGCAATGGCATCGTCGCCCACGTCGGCTTCGCCGACCCCGTCAGCACCCCTCTCCGCTCTCTCCTCCACTCGGTCTGCACCGAACAGAACCGCCGCGTCCACAATGGCGGCACCTACGTCAACATGGACGGCCCTGCCTTCTCCACACGCGCAGAAAGCGAGGCCAATCGCCAGCTCGGCTTCGACGTCATCGGCATGACTAACCTCCCGGAAGCCAAACTCGCACGCGAAGCCGAAATCGCCCTCGCCACCCTCGCCATGATCACCGACTACGACTGCTGGAAACACGAGGAAGAACCCGTCAGCGCCCAGACCGTCATGGGCCACCTCTCCGCCAATGCCGCCGCCGCCCGCGATATCATCGCCGCCGCCATCCCGCGCATCCCTCTCGAACCATCATGGCCGGAACACCATTCCCTCGACCACGCCATCATGACCCCGCAGAACCTCTGGCCCGCCAACACCATCCACAACCTCCACCCTATCATCAGCAGATTCCTCACCACCTGACCCCCCAACCGCACCAACGCCGTCCCGGCCTAGTCTCCCCGCACGCCCCTCAATCCCAACGGGATTGCGTCCCCTAGCCCAGGGTTGGCCTGAGGCACGAAGGCCTACCCTGGGTCCTCCGCACCACCAGATCCCCAATCCCAACGGGATTGCGTCCCCGCCTCACCCCTTGCCCGTCGCCTTCGCCGCCGCATACGACTTCCAGCCTCCTGACAAATTCCACGCCGCATACCCCTGCTGGCGCAGAAACCTCACCGCATTGTGCGCACGGAGCCCCACCCCGCAGTACACATGCAGCTCGCGCCCGGCCGGCAGCTCCCGCCAGCGCTCCCGCAATCCGCTCAGCGGCAGGTTCACCGCCCCCTCCGCATGCCCTTCCTCGAACTCGTCCACCTCCCGCACGTCCACCAGCACCGCCCCGTCCCGCGGGCTGTTCCAATGCGTCAGCGGACTCAGTCCCTCCATCGCATTCACCGCCGCCATCCCCGCAATATTGACCGGATCCTTCGCCGATCCGTACTGCGGCGCATAGCAAAGCTCCGCCTCCGCCAGATCATGCACCGTCGCTCCCATCTGCAGGAATACCGCCAGCACATCCATCCGCTTGTCCACGCCCTCGCCTCCCACCGCCTGCGCTCCTAGCAATCTCCCGTCCGTCTTCCGGTACACCACCTTCAGATGCATCGACGACGCCCCGGGATAATACGTCGCATGATTCGCAGGATGCAGATACACCTTCTCGTAATCCTTCTCCCCCGCACGCTCCAGCGCCTTCTCGCTCGCTCCCGTCGCCGCCACCGTCAATCCTAACACTCCGCAGATCGCCGTCCCCTGCACGCCGCTGAATCGCGCCTCGTGCCCGCAGATCGACGCCGCCGCTATCCGCGCCTGCCGGTTCGCCGGCCCAGCCAGCGGAATCAGCGCCGGCTGCCCGCTCACCCGGTCCACCACTTCCACCGCATCCCCCACCGCCCAGATGCTCGCATCCGACGTCCGCATCCGGTCGTCTACCCGAATCCCCCCGCGCGGCCCCAGCTCCAGCCCCGCCGCCTTCGCCAGCCCAGTCTCCGGCCTCACCCCGATCGACAGAATCACCATGTCCCCCTCGTGCCTCACCCCACCCGCCGTCCGCACCGCTAACCCCCCACTCTCCGTCGCCTCAAACGCCGCCACCCCATCCCCCAGCGCTAGCGTCACTCCCTTCGCCCTCAAGTGCTCCGCCACCCACCACGCCATCTCCGCATCCAATGGCGGCATCACCTGCGGCAGCATCTCCAGCACCGTCACCTCAATCCCCATCGCATCCAGATTCTCCACCATCTCCAGCCCGATGAACCCCGCACCAGCAACAATCGCACGCTTCACCCCGCGCTCCCGGATCCACTCCCGGATCTTCCTCACATCAGGAATGTTCCTCAATGTCAGGATCCCCGGCAGATCAATCCCCGGCAGCGGCGGCCGCACCGGCGACGCCCCTGGCGACAGCACCAGTGCATCATACCGCTCCTCAACCTCCTCACCACTCGCCACCACCCGCACCCTCACCGTCTTCGCACCCGCATCAATCGACACCACCTCATGCCCCGTCCGCACCTCAATCCCGTGCCGCTCCCGGAACAACTGCGGCGACGCCACCGTCAGCGACGCCTCATCCGCAATCACATCCGACACATGATAGGGAAGCCCGCAGTTCGCAAACGACACAAACGGACCGCGTTCCAGCATCACAATCTCCGCCACCGCATCCAGCCGCCTCAAGCGCGCCGCCGCCGATGCCCCGCCAGCCACTCCACCAACAATCAGAATTCTCTTCTTCATAATTCAGTCAGGTTAATTCGTTCTCTCTCTTCCCATCACGGACAGCACGACCCGCTCGTACAGCACGACCCCGCTCCCGCAGGCTTCACCCGGTTCCACGGCATCTTCGCCATCAGCAGCGCCAACCCGCAGAACCCCGTCGCCCCAGCCACCATCAACCCGCACCCCGCAAACACCGACAATCCCAGCCACCGCGGATCTAACCACCACGACAACCCCACGCCACCCAGCACCATCGCCCCAATAACCAGAAATACCTGCCGCTGCAACGGCAACCCTCCACCCTCACCCCTCACCACCGGCAACCCCTTCTGCTCCCACGCCGCCATCCCACCCTCCAGCACCACCGCCTCCACCCCAGCCGCCTCCAATCGCTCCGCCGCCTTCCGCGCCCGCATCCCCGACTGACAAACCACCACACACCGCCTCCCACCCATCGCCCCCTTCACCCGCTCCACCTCCATCTCCCCCAGCGGCATCAGCTCCGCCCCCTCAATGTGTACCCCCGCATACTCCCCAGGCGTCCGCACATCCAACAGATAACACCCACCCATCTCACCACTCACTTGTCCGCTTTGCATCGTTTTCATCAGTTTCATTTCTCGGTTCAAAGAATCTGTATATGAGCATGGAGGAATATGCAAGTCTTTTCATCTCCTCCGCCATATTCCTACTTGATCAGTGTAGTTTCCATAAGCAGAAACTCCCATGCCGCCGTCCTTCCTCCCCATGGCTCTCTCCTGCGCGCTGCTCCTCGCATCGCCACCCGCCATCGCCACGGCCGCAGAACCTCCCGGCTACTACCGCGCTCCCCTCAGCGTCAGCACCACCCGCGACCCCGATCCTCCCAAATACGCCAGCCGCGCCCCCGTCAAAGGCCCCGCCAATTGGCAGGGCCCCGCATGGCTCGACCTCGGCCTCGACCACCGCATCCGCTTCGAATACCGCCACGACGACATCCGCCGCCCCACCACCGGCACCGACGAACCGTTCCTCCACCGCACCCGCTTCTACGCCGGAATCCACGACGTCCTCGACCCCTTCCGCTTCGCCGTCGAAGTCGCCGACTCCCGCCGCTGGAACAGTCAGTGGCCCGAAGATAACCGCGACGTCAACGAATGGGAAGTCATCCGCCTCTACGCCGAACTCCATCACCCCGACCTCCTCGGCCACGACCCCAAAGGCAACGCCCGCCCCGCCTTCCTCCGCTGGGGCATCCACAACTTCGAATTCCTCGACCGCCGCCTCGTCGCTAACAACCAGTGGCGCAACACCGCTAACACGTTCCTCGGCTTCCACAGCTCGCTCGGCGCGGAAATCAACGACTGGCAGCTCGATCTCCTCGCCGTCCAGCCCATCGCCCGCCTCATGCACCAGCCGGACGAAGCCATCCACGGCCAGTGGCTCTTCGGTGCCATCGGCCACTGGCGCCGCTGGTCGGACGTCGCCACCCTCGAACCATTCTACCTCGCCCTCCGCCAGTCCGCCACCAGCTCCTCCCCGGAACACATCGTCCACTCCCCGGGCCTCCGCGCCTACGGCATCTTCGGCGACTCCGGCTTCGACTGGGACGCCGATGTCGTCGTCCAGACCGGCCACACCGGCGACCGCTCCCTATCCGCCTTCGGCACCACCGCCGAACTCGGCTACCGCTTCCCCCTCCCATGGCAACCCCGCCTCAGCGCCTTCTACGGCTACGCCTCCGGCGACCGCAATCCTAACGACTCCACCGACCAGCGCTTCGAACGCTTCTACGGCTTCGCCAGACCATGGTCCGCCAGCGAATACGCCGCCTTCGAAAACATCAGCGCGCCCAAGGTCCGTCTCGAAATCACCCCGCACCGCAAGCTCCGCATCGACACCGGATGGAACTGGTACGCCCTCGCCAGCGCCCGCGACCGCTATCAACCCGCCAGCGCCCGCGACCCCTCCGGCCGCAGCGGCCGCAGCGTCGGCCAGGAATTCGACTTCCGCGCCCGCTGGCAGATGACCCCGCACCTCGAAACCATCCTCGGCTACGCCCACTTCTCCCCAGGCACCTTCGTCAGCCAGACCATCCGCCCCGACGCCTCCGACTTCATCTACCTCGAAGTCAACGTAAAGGCCTTCTGACCCGGTCTTGCACCTTCCCTCCTCGCGCGCTCTCATCCCCCATGACAGTGGAGCACCTCTACATCAGCCCCGAACACAATTACTTCGGTCACCACGGCAAACCCCCGGGCCAGTCACCCATCATCGAACTCGACGAAGCCTCGCTCGTCGCAGGCAAAGGCATCGAAGGCGATCGCTTCTTCGGCTGGAAGGAAGACTACAAAGGCCAGATCACCTTCTTCTCCCACGAGGTCTATCTCGACCTCTGCGCCTCCCTCGGCGTCACTAACGTCCCGCCCTCCGTCTTCCGCCGCAACGTCATCGTCAGCGGCATCGACCTCAATTCCCTCATCGATCAGGAATTCGACCTCCAGGGCATCCGCTTCCGCGGCATCTGCGAATGCAGTCCCTGCTACTGGATGGATCAGGCCTTCCACCCCGGCGCAGAATCCGCCCTCAAAGGCCGCGGCGGCCTCCGCGCCCGCATCCTCACCTCCGGCATCCTCCGCCGCGGCTGACAAACCCTAACGCCTACTGACATCTCCCCCCATCACGCCGCCCGCAGCGCCTCCGCAGGCTCCGCCCCGGCCGCATGCCACGCCGGCACCAGCCCCGCACTCAGCGCCGCCGCCGTCACCCACAATGGCGTCAGCAGCACCTCCACCCACGGCACCGAAAACCTCACCGTCCACCCGAAAAACGCCTGGTTCACCACCCACGTCAGAATCATCGCCAGCATCACCCCGCAGAGCATCCCCAGCAGCGCCGACACCAGCCCGATCAACCCCGCCTCCGTCAGGTGCATCCCCGCCACCTGCCAACGACCCGCCCCCAGACTCCGCAGCGCCGCAATCTCCCGCCGCCGCTCCGCCACCAGCGTACTCAACGCCATCGCAATCCCCAGCACCGCCACCGCGATCGCCACCACCCGCAGCAACCCAGTCACCGCAAAGGTCTGATCAAAAATCGTGAACACCCGTTCCCTCAACCGTCCGTTCTGATACACCGCTAACTCCCCCGCCGCACTGAATTCACCCCTAACCGACTCCTCCAGCGCCCCGGCCTTCCCTCCATCCCGCAGATAAACCGCCACCGCGTGATGCTTCCGCCCCGGCCAGTGCCGCCCGAACTCCTCATCCGTCATATACAGACACCCGCGGTCATCCGAATAATCGTAAAACACCCCCGCGATCACAAACTCCCGCTCGCCCCCAGCCACCGGAATCGTCAGCCTCCCACCCTCCCCCACCCCCAGCCGCCCCGCCAGAATCTCGCTCACCGCCACATGCCCCGGCTCAAACCACGCCGCACTGCACTCAGCCGCCCGCCCGCCCATGAACGGCAGTGGATGATCCGGCGTCCGCGACACCGCCCTCAAGGTGTACTCGCCCCCGCCTAGCAACACCGGCTCCTCCACAAGAGTCTCCACCGTCGCCACCTCAGGCCGCTCCCGCAGATACCCCACCAATCCCTCGGGCAGGGTGTCGCTGTTCCGGATCACTTCATTCGCCGCAGGCGCAATGTACAGATCCGCACGCAGCGTGCTCTCCACCCAAACCTCCAGCGTCCCACGGAACGAGTGAATCATGATACTCACTCCTAACACCATTGCCACCGCCGTCAGCAGCGCCGCCACCACCGGTGCCGCCCGATGCAGCGACCGCCTCAGGTGCTCCGCCCCTAGCCGCATCAGCACCCAACCGCACCACCCGGCCACCTTCCTCCCAGCCTCCGCCGCCACCAGCGTCGCCGCACGCGCCACCAGCACAAACGCCAGCACCAGCGCCAGACATCCCCCGAAACTCAGCCACGCCGCCCCCCCATGCAGCGGCAGCCACGACAGCACCCCCGCCACCACCAGAAACACGCCCCCCGCCACCAGCGGCCACCGCCCTTCCTTCCTCATCCCCTCGATCCCCCGCCCCGGCTGCAGCGCCTGCACCGGATCCACCGCCGACGCCTCCCGCGCCGGCACCCACGCCCCCACCAGCGCCGCCGCCAGCCCGCATCCCAGCGCCTGCACCACATGCCATCCTGACAAATAACTCCGCTCAATGCTCATCTGCACGTAATGCGCCGAAATCGTCTGCGATACCGCCCCTAGCAACCCACCCGCCAGCCACCGCGCCAGCGGCACCGCCAGCGCTCCCCCCAGCACCGCAGAAAACGCCGCCTCCGCCAGAAACAACACCCGCACCTGTGCCCGCGACGCTCCCACTGCCCGCAGAATCCCGATCTCCCTCCTCTGCCTCACCACCGACGCCGCAATCGTGTTCGCCGTCAGAAACACCCCCACCAGCAGCGACACCATGCTCAACGCCGTCAGGTTCAGCTGAAATCCCTGCAGCATCAACCCCACCTGACGGTTCCGCCGCACCGGCGCATCCACCGTCGCCCCGGCCGGCAGCACCGCCCGCACCGCCGCCGCCACCTCATCCGCCGCCCCCGGATCATCACACAGAATCTGCAGCGACGTCAGCCGCCCCGGACAATCCAGCAATTCCTGCGCCCACCCGATGTCCATGAACGCCGCATGACCCGTCCCCTCGCCTTCGTCCGCTACCGTCGCCGCAATCGTCACCACCACCGTCCGCCCCCCGCACCGCAGCCCCACCTCATCCCCGACCACCTTCCCCAATCGCCGCGCCATCCCCTCCGTCACCACCACCCGCCCCGCCCCCGCCATCCATTCCTCCGGTCGCTCCTGCCACCCCGCTCCCCCAACCCCCGGCGGCAGAAACGGCCCCGCACTGAATAAATCCATCCCCACAATCCTCAGGTACTCACCAGGCACCGCCGGAACCGTCGCATATCCCTCCACCAGCCCGGACACCGCCGCCACCCCACCTACCGCCGCCACCTCAGGCCAGCACCGCTCATCCACCCCGCCGCGCCCCGCTCCCACCTCCAGATGACTCCGCCCAGCCACCAGATCCAATCCCGCCCTGAAACTCCGCGTCGCACTGTGATTCACAATCTGAATCGCCAGATACACCGCCACCCCGATCGCAATCCCCAGCACGTTCAGCACCGCAATCCCCGGACGCGCCCGCCAGCCACGCAGCGCCGCCCGCGCCAGCAGCCGTCCAAGGGTCAGAAAAGTTCCGTTCATCATCGTCCCAGCCCATCCGCTACGCCCGCCACCTCCTCCACGCACCGGATTTCCTCAACCCCATCCTCCGCCAATTCGTTTTGACCACCCGCCCCCTCTCCTGCACTATCAGCCCGTTTTTCCCTCTCCCTGTGCCCGATTCCCCAGCCACCCCGCCAGCCGCGGATCCCGACCCCTCCCCGGCCATCATCCCGCCCGCCCCGGGCATGAAATCCTTCTGCCTCTCCGCAGTCGCCGTCATCCTCATCATCGCCGCCGCCCTCCATCTCGCCGGCATCCTCATCACCACCCAGAACCAGAACCTCGGCCCCAAAGCCGACCCGCTCACCGGCGAGGTCCGCGGCGATCAGGACCAGAAACACAACATCAACCGCTCCCTCCTCGCCCGCCAGTACCTCCAGCGCGACCCCGCACTCTCCCTCACCGAAAACTTCTCCCGCTGGCTCCCCCACGACACCGACGGCATCGTCAACCCGCTCTGGCCATGGCTCGCCTCCCGCCTCGCCTCGCCCACCCAGCCCTACAACGAACTCGAAGTCTCCCCCGAAGACCGCACCCTCTTCACCAAGGGCAAATGGCTCAACACCGGCATCGTCCTCGCCGTCATGTGGCTCCTCGGCTTCCAGATGGCTCGCCGCTTCCGCCCCGCCGCCGCCATCACCGTCATGCTCCTCGGCACCTTCGGCGCTCTCCTCCCCCGCGCCGTCTACTTCCAGCCCGAACCCCTCTACTTCGTCCTCCTCTTCCTCGCGTGGATCTGCGCCATCCGCCTCCTCCTCAGCAACTCCGTCGCCCTCCACGCCCTCTTCGGCATCCTCGCCGGCCTCGCATGGCTCGCCAAAACCTCCAGCGAAATCATCGTCCTCGCATGGTTCTGCGCCGCCTCATGGCGCTGGCTCGGCGCCGTCTGCCGCCGCCACCAGGACGCCGCCCCCGAAGGCCGCTGGTCCCCTCGCAACCACTTCCTCGGCCTCGTCGCCTTCGCCATCGGCTGGATCGCCGTCTGCGGCCCCCGCTACAACTTCGCAGAAGACCGCTTCGGCAGCCCCACCCACACATGGCCCGGCCTCTGGATGTGGATGGATGACTTCGAATCCGGCGCCGCCTACATGCGCAACCACCCCGACAAAGCCGCCCTCGAAGCCGTCCCCCCCGCCGATCGCCCCTCCCTCGCCAACTACGCCCGCACCCACTCCAAAGACCAGATCTGGCAGCGCCTCACCGACGGTTATTGGGAAAAATGGTCGAGATTCCTCGCCCCTCGCTCCTCAAAACCCAAACGGAACACCGAATTCAAAGGCTGGAAACACCTCCTCCCCTCCCGCGGCCTCTACCTCGGAGCCTGCCTCGGCATCACCCTCACCGCCGCCGCCTTCCTCAGAATCCGACGCTGCCCCGCCGACCTCGAATGCCTCCGCCTCCCCTGCGGCGCAGGTGCCGCCGCCATGTTCATCCTCGCCGCCTGCCTCGGCTCAGGCATCGCCTACGGCTGGTATACCCCCATCGGCCGCGGCGACCGCTTCATGCTCTCCCTCTACCTCCCCCTCGTCTTCTCCTTCATCTGGGCCGCGGAAAGCATCATGACCCGCATCAGAATGGGCAACGGCCCCCGCTGGATGGAATGGTCCTACCAATCCCTCCTCTGGTCCCTCAACGCCGCCATCCTCTGGCGTCTCATCGAAGTCCTCCGCCTCCCCATCTTCGACCCAGCCACCCAATAACAGGCCGTCCCGCCCTTGTCTCCGCACCAGCACCCCAATCCCAACGGGATTGCGTACCCCAGCCCAGGGTTGGCCTGCGCCACGCAGGCCAACCCTGGGTCTCCCAAAAACAATCCCCCAACCCTAACAGGGTTGCGTCCCTGACCAGATCACCCCCGTCCCGTGTCCCAACGGGACACCGTATACCAGCCCAGAGCACCGCTCTGGGTACCACCCCGCCCGAGCCCGGCGTTCTGTAGGAACGCCGCATACCCTCTCATCCCTAACTGCCTTGTCTTGGCGTCATTCGGTCCCGCCGTTTCAGCCGCCGCGCCGCCGCTTCCGCAACAAAATCGGCACATCAACCACGACGACAGCCAGCCTCCTCTCTGCCATTCTATAAGCGCTGCCGGTCCGCAAAGCCGTCGGCACGGGATCCTCTGACACGCAAACAGAGGGTGCTGCGCAAAACAAAAAGGGGAGAAGGGCGGTGCCGTAAGGTGCCGCCCTTCGATTTTGTAACCTCCCCTCGCTCACCCCCGGCTCGCGCCTCAGTGCCCCGCACCCAGTTCCACCGGCCGATACCCGCCCCGCGCCCGGAAATACCCCCACAGGCCCAGATAACACACCAGCATGAACGCCGGCAGCGCCGCCTGCCGAATGAAACTCCCCTTCCGGTGCACCGCTCGAATCTCCTCCACCTTCGCCGCCTCCGCCTTCGGCAGCTCCGCCACCTTCGCCCCGTCCAATGACGGAGCCTCACCAAGATACGTCGGCGACGGCTTCCCAGCCACCCGCTCGTAAATCCCCGCCGCCTTCAAATCCCCAGCCACCTTCACATCCTGAAAATACCCCATCGCCACACTCCCCAGAATCCCCATCCCCAGCACCCCAACCGCCGACACCCCGTTCAGCGTCAGCGCCCCGCCCTTCGGAAACTGCTCAGCCACCATCCCCAGCGTCGTCGACCACAAAAACGTCTTCCCAACCGCATACAGCGTCACCGCCAGCAGCACCGCCACCCCGCCACTCACCGTCCCCAGCACCAGCAACCCGATCACCGCCACCGCCGCACTCACCACCAGCAGTCCCACCGGCGAAAACCGATGCACAATCGGCCCCGCAAACGCCCGCAGCACCGTCATCAGCAACGCACTCCACGCCAGCGCCAACCCCGCATTCACCCCCAGCTCAGGCTTCAGCAGATCCGGCAGCCACGTGTCCGTCCCCAGCTCCGTCGTCGCCAGAAACGGCATCGTCACCAGCACTAGCAAAAACAAAGGATTCCCCACCGACCCCGTATAAATCCCCAGCGCCACCCCGATCACCGCCCCAATCCCCGCACACGCCCACAACCCTAACCCAAGATTGAACATCTGCGACAACCCCATCACCACCAGCCACCCCGTAATCAGAAATCCAATCCCTCCCACCTCGCGCAGCATCTCCCGGTACGACACCCCCGCCGCCACCCGCTCCTGCACCGGAAACTTCCGCGGCAGAATCAGCAGCGTGTACACCAGCACCGGCACAAAACACATCCCGAACCGCACCGTCCAGTCCAACCCCCCGAACAGTTTGTTGAACACCACTCCTAGCACAATCCCCGCAGGCCACCCCGCATGCAGAATGTTCAGCCACTTCGCCTTGTCCTTCCGGAACACCGTCGCCACCACCGGATTGATGAACGCCTCCACCGTCCCGTTCCCCAGCGACACCACAAACGTCCCCCAGTACAGCAGGGTCTTGTCCTTCGCCATCAGCGTCATCGCAATCGCCGCAAAATGACACACCATCGCAAACACCGCCGCCGTCTTGTACCCGATCCGGTCGATCACAAAACTGAACGCAATGATACTCAGCGCAAACGGCCACAATCCCACCCCCAGAATCTCCCCCTTGTCGCTCTCCGATAAATTGAACTTCACCGCCAGCTCCCCGATCAGGTCACTCCGGATCCCGAACACAAACGACGTCGCCACAAGGGCAATGAAACACGCCCAGAACAATTTCATGTCAGGCTTCTCGTCAGCAGCAGCGTCTCTCATGGCTTCAATCAGGTCAGGGGGTTCAGCACTTCAGGGGGAAATGTTTCCCCAGTAAATCCACCCGCACCCTCCCCGGAAAGCAAAAAAAGCGGCCCCGCATCACTGCGGGGCCGCCCATCAATTCTTATCAGACCTCAGCAGCAACTTAGGCCGCCTTCTCCTCAATCTGCACCGGCTTGTACCCGCCGATCGCCTTGAAGTAGAACAGCAGCAGCAGGTAGATCGCAGCCATCCCCACCGGCAGCAGCGCGTCATAACGCAGCGTCTTCCGGCTCCCCGCAATCTCACCTTCCACCATCGCGTTCTGCTCAGGCGTCCGCTTGTCCTTCGCCATTTCCTTCGCCTCACCAACCTTCTTCCCGTCCAGCGCACTCACCTCGGCAAATCCAAGCCACTTGCTCGACTTCTCAGCCTTGTTCGCCTCAAGGATCGCTCCCTGACCGCTCTCCTTCATGTGCTCAGCCGTGAACCGGTCCTTCGCATAACCAAGCCCCGGACCACCCAGCTGGCCCACCGAAAGCATCCCAATCCCGCCCATGATGCTGATCGCCACCGCGCCAGTCCGCGGAAAACGGTCAGACACCACCGCAAGCATCGTTGGCCAGAAGAACGTCTTCCCAATGCTGTAAATGAACATCGCCCCGAACGCCGCCGTGATCCCGTTCACACCCGACGCAAAGAACAACCCGGCGATCGCAAACAGCGAACACACAAACAGAATCGCCACCGGCGACAGCTTCAGCTTGCTCTCAATCCAGTGCGAGCAGAACCGCAGCGCAAACATCATCGCCGACGCAAAGATGAACAGAATCTTGCCCTGCTCAGGCGTCAGAATCGTCCCGTTGATGTTCTCAATCCACGAATCCGTCCCCAGCTCCAGCGACCCGAGAATCGCGTGCGCAAGGAAGAGAATGAACAGAATCGGATGACCCAGCGAAAACCCGGTGATCACCGCCACCCACAGCACAAACCCTGCACCCACAGCCATCGACAGATACTCCCACACCGGACCAGTGAAGAACGCATTCTGCGTCAGACCGAACAGGATGTTCCCACCCAGCGCGTCACGCGTGAACAGGAACAGGAAGAACCCAGCCACCGCAGCTCCCAGAATCCCCACTTCCTTCATCATCTCGCCCAGCGAAAATCCTTTCGCCGATGCCTCCGACTTCGGGAAACTCTGCCCGAGGAACATCACGCCGTAAATCAGCGTCGGAATCAGATACAGACCCAGCTGCGCCTTCCAGCTCCAGTTGTTCCCCACCGCCAGCGTGATCAGCGCCCCCAGAATCATCCCCGCAGGCCAGCTCGCATGCAGAATATTCAGATAATGCGTCCGGTTGTGCGGGAACAGCGTCGCCACCAGCGGATTCGCCACCGCTTCCAGCGTCCCGTTCGCCAGCGAGAAAATGAACGTCCCCGTGAACAACAGCAGAAACGCCGTCTGCTGCCCCATCGCCCCAGTCGGCACCATCGTCACCAGCGCCGAAAGCACATGCAGCAGAAACGCCGAAATGATCAGCTTACCATAACCGATCTTATCCACAATGATCCCGCCGATGATGATGCCGAAACAGAATCCGGAAAAACCTGCCCCGCCGATCAGACCGGTCTGAAGATTGGTAAATCCGAATTCCTTCCCCCAGGCCGCGCCAATCCCATTACGGATGGCAAATCCAAGCCCAGCTGCCAGAATGGCCATAAACCCTGCCCACAGCAGTCGTTTGGCGTTAGGTGCTATACCTTCGTTGTTCATTGATTGTAGTTTGGGAGTTTGCATGCGGGCAGAATTCGCCTGCCAGACAGCCGCGGCTCTTGATTCGGGAGGGGCCAACGCACGGGCCGCGAGATTGCCCGCCCTCCCCGCCTCGGGCAACAAAAAAAGTCCAGCCGAATGCGGGAAATCGCGTAAACGCAAACACCCGGACCGCTTCCAGTCCGGGTGTCGCTCGATTCTTCACGGTCGGCTCTCCGCCAACCACCGCTCTCAGCGGTAGTAAGGCTGCGGGGGAGGCGGCGCATACGCCGGCTGCCCATAATACCGCTGCGCATTGCGTTGGTCCTGACCGTTGCCAATCAGGTTGCCCGCCGCACCGCCAGCCACCGCACCGATCGCCGCACCCTCAAGGCCGCGACCGCTCTGGTGACCAATAATCCCGCCCAATGCCGCGCCGCCAAGCCCGCCAAGCGCGGTCCCAGTGGTCGCATTCGGTCCCGACGCGCAGGAAACAAGGGCGGCTGCCGCCGCTATCAACGTAAGTCTGATGCTGATGGTTCTCATAATGGAAGGAGGTTGTCGGACACAAGTGCGTCCTGTATCTTCGACGTCGCCTTATGCCCGAATATTCAGGATATGGCAAATAATTTCCAGAATCCTCACTCCGCTGCAGGCGCAGTCTCCTCAGCAGCCGCTTCCGCAACCACCGTCTCAACCACTTCCACCACCGGAGTCTCCACCACAGCTGCCTCAACCACCGGAGCGGCTTCCACCACCGGAGCCACCACAGCCTTCTTCACCGCCGGCTTCTTCGCCGCTGGCGCTTTCTTCTTCGGAGCCGCCGCAGTCTTCGCGGCCGCCGCCGACTTCGCAGCCGCAGGATTCGCCTTCGCCGCACGCACCGCTTCCTTGCGGCGCTTGATCAGTTGCTTGCGCCGACGACGCTTGATTTCTTTGTTGAGTTGTTTGCCCATATTGAAAAGCTGGTAAGGGGGTTGGTTTGGCGGGCGATGCTACAAGCCGTTTCAAGGGCTTCAAGCACTAATATACCACCCCCCCTCCTCCCACCCCATCGGCCCGCTCGCCGATTTCCCGTGCGTTTCCCCCCATCTCGCGGTATCCTGCACCCTCGGTCCGCCCCGACCGCTTCGCCCATCACCCCCATGATCCCGCCACTCACGCTGGCCGCTCTCCTCGGCGAATCCTGCCGCCTCCACGCCCGCTGGCTCAAGTCCTTCTTCGAAAACCACCTCCTCATCGGCGCCGCCGGCCTCGCCCTCCTCGGCCTCATGCGCTGGATGGACCTCGCAGGCAAATCCGACGCATGGGCCATGCTCCCCCTCGCCGCCTGCATCGCCGTCTCCTCCAGCATCGCCCTCGGCATGCTCTTCCCCGCCGTCCGCAATCGCGCCAGACAGGCATGGATCAACGAACAGCGCGCCGCCTTCCTCCTCCGCAACTCCGAACTCGTCGCCAGCCTCAGCCCTTCCTCCCGCCAGCGCTACAACGCCATGCACTCTCTCGTCTCTCGGCTCGGCGACCTCACCCCCGGACCCAGCTCCACCGTCATCGCCCCAGGCGAACACCTCCTCTGGCTCCACCTCAAACTCCTCATCGCCCGCGACCACCTCAACGACAGCGCCGCCCTCAGCTCCCCGGATTCCCTCGCCGCTGAACGCGACGCCATCGCCGCCGACCTCCACAACCCCTCCCTCACCCACGCCGCACGCACCGCTCGCCAGCATTCCCTCGATCTCCTCGACCAGCGCCTCAGCACCGCTCGCATGCGCCTCGGCCGCCTCGACGAAATCGAAGCCGATACCGTCCGCATCGAACACCAGATCGCTCTCATCTGCGAACGCGCCGCCCAGCACTCCTCCCTCGGCGACGCCGGCGTCCACGTCGAACTCGCCATCTCCCCCACCGACGCCTTCGCCGACGACCTCCCCGGCGGCTCCCTCATCAACGAACAGGAAGCCTTCTTCCGCAGGTGCTCCCTCGAGTAATCCTGCTCCACCGCCCGCCCTCCCCTCCTCAACGCAAAAAGCGGCGGCCGTTTCCAGCCGCCGCTTCACGCGTCTTCCTCTCAACTCTCCCTCACTTCACAATCGATCCGCTCGTCACCGTGTTCAGCGCTGAATTGTAAACATACCCAGCCCCGCTCAACCCGGTCACCGTAAACACGAACGTCCCGTTCGCCCTCGTCACCGCACTCGACAGGGTCACCGTCCCGGCTGTTCCTGTCACCCCATTCACATTGCTGCTCGTCAGACTCGACCAGGTCCCCGTCACCGTGATGTTCGGCCGCAGATTCCCATCCCCGTCCCGTACCGTCACCACCGCCCTCGCCTGCGTCCCGCGCCCGCTCACCACCTTCGACATCGTGATCCCCGCCACATACACCACCGGCACCGGCGGCTGCACCGTCACCGTCGTCGCCGCCGCACGCGATAGCCCGCTCGAATCCGTCACCACCAGCGACACCGTGTACGTCCCCGCCGCCCCATACGTGTAACTCGGATTCGCCACCGCTGAACTCCCGCCATCCCCGAAATCCCAGTCGTACACCAGCACGCCGCCATCAGGATCCGACGACCCGGCACTCGAAAAACTCACCGTCAGCCCGTTCGCAGGCACCGTCGCCCCCACATTCACCACCGGCGGCAATCCCACCGGTGCCGCCACCGTCCCATCCAGCGTGAACTGCCCAAGACTCGCATAATCCGTATACCCGGTCTCTCCAGTCCCCACCCCTGTGCCTTCCACCGCCAGATAATACGTCCCCCCAGGTACCGTCGCCGCCAGCGTCGATCCCAATGTCGCCGCATTCGCACTCCCTAACAGCGTCCCAGCCCCGTCATAAAGCGAAAGCGTGATGTCCAGATTCGCATCCGGCGCAGCCGTCCCCGCCGTCACCGACAGCACCCCCGCTCCAGCATCAATCAGATAAAGATCCGCATCCGCCGCACTCTCAATAATCCCCGTCGCACTCACCGCCGTCCCACTCAGCGGCACCGCCGTGATGATGTCGCTCCCCGCAAAATCCGGACTCCGCGGAACAAAGGTCGTGATCTTCGCAATGTCATCCTCCGTGTTGTTCGCCCCCGCATACTCCCCTTTGCTGAACTGCGTCACATCCTTGTAATACCCCACCCCCATGATCGGTGCCCAGTTCGCATGCCCGCTGTAGTACGCCGCGCCAGTCGTCAGCCCGTCATGCGAAAGCGATAGCGTATGCCCAACCTCGTGACTCGCCGCTTCCGCCACATACTTCGGAAACCCGTTCCCCAGCTGCACCGGAAACACAAACGCCGGCGTGTCGCTGTTCCACGCAAACGAATCAAGATACGCAATCCCTCCCGCTCCCTGCCCTAGCCAATCATACGAACTCCCCCCGATCACCACCCGGATCCCGTACGCCTGGTCCGTCGATGCCGTCTTCCTCAGCCACTCCAGCGGCGGCTGCTGCGTCGTCACATCCACCTCCCACGGCGCATAATCCTCACTCACCCGCTTCCAGATCTCCTGAATCGCCGCCAGCTCCCCGCTGCTGAACGCCAGCGGATTCCCATCCGTGTCATACGCCGGCGACGTAATGCTCCCCCCATTCAGCCAGCTCGTCCCACTCGTGAAATGCCCGTCGAAGTCCAGATAAATCACCCGCGTCTTCCCCGGCTTGCTGTGCAGCAGAAATGTCGAACTCTCAGGATAACTCAGCAGCGCATCCGTCGCCGCATTCTGCGCCGTCGGAGCCGCAGCCACCTGCGTCTGGCAGATGTATTGCAGCTTGCCCCGCGTATCCACCCCCAGATCCCGGTCCCTCAGACACAGCTTCCCAAGTTCCTCCTCGCTCACTCGATACTGTCGCGCCACGTCGGCAAATCGGTTCCCAAGGGCCCCGATAATTCCCGCTCCCCGGGCCGGCTTCGCCAGCCTCATCTCAGGAAACGGCTCGTCGTCCTGTGCTGCAGCGGACAACAGTCCGATCGCCAGCACGAACACGCTGCGGATAATGGAATTCGATGTGTTCATTGGATTTTGCGAGAGTTGTGCTCTGATCGCCCGTGGGTTTTTTCACGGACATTTTAAAAATTATTCGCAGCGTCTCTCCGCCGCAATAATTCCATCCCCCCCAAATGCGGGGTGTTTTCCGCGTCACAACCCCGAATCCACAATCGTACATGCACCCCGTCCCCCGAGAAGCCTTCGCCGACCTCGTCGCCGCTGCCATCGCCGCTCTCCCCGATGCCCTCCGCCAGCGCCTCGACAACGTCCAGTTCTCCATCGAAGACGAACCCTCCCCAGAAGACTACCGCCTCAACGACGTCCCAGACGACGAAGACCTCTTCGGCCTCTTCGAAGGTTCCGCTCTCACCGACTCCATGATCGATGCCGAGGCCGCCCTCCCCAACCGCATCCGCATCTTCCAGCTCCCCCACGAGGATGTCTGCGATTCCTTCGAAGAACTCCGCGACGAGGTCTTCCGCACCGTCCACCACGAGGTCGCTCACCACTTCGGCATCGACGACGACCGCCTTGAGGAAATCGGAGCCTACTGATCAGCTCCCCTCACAGGAATCACCATCCCGCAATCCGCCGCTCGCACCACACGCTCCGGCACAGGTTCCACAGGATCACTGAAATGCCACCACTCGCTCGCCAGCACCCGGAACCCAGCCCCCGTCATCGCCGCCTGCAGCCAACCTAACCGCTCCGCAGTCCCCGCATCCCCGCCCGCATACTCCGCCGCCCCCGCCTCGCCGAAATCATCCAGATCCGACGGCATCTCCAGCTCCCTCCCCTCCAGATCTGTCAGGGTCACATCCACCGCCCGCCCGTAACAATGCCAGCTCCACCGGCCACCCGCACCAGGCTGCGCCGCATACCGCGGATCCCTCACCAGATCCCACAAACGCTCCGCCGCCTCCGCCGGCCTCCACGCATCCCAGATCAGCAGATCACATCCCCTCCCCAGCAACTCCGCACGCGCCACCGCCAGCCGCGCCGCCGTCCCCGCACCCAGCAGACACGGCATCCCCTCAGGATACAGCGCCTCCCCCGCAAAATTCCTCACCCCAGCATACCGCAGATCCCACCGGATCCCCTCCAGCACCTCACCCACAGGCACCAACCCGTGCTCCCGCGCCAGCCGCACCACGTCCTCAACCGATGGCATGAAAAATCCCTCGCTCCTCATCACCCGAATCCCATGCCACACCCACCACCACCACGCAAAAAGAAACCGGCAGATCGCTCCGCCGGTTTCTTCGGGAATTCTCTACTCGGACCTCGCCATCATTCCTTGATCAGCAGCCGCAACCGACCCAGCCCGCGCCGGATCCGCGCCTTGATCGTCCCCAGCGGCTCCCCAGTCTTCTGCGAAATCTCCAGCTGCGTCAGCCCTTCGAAAAACGCCATCCGGATCGCTTCCGACTGCTCAGGCGACAACTGCATCACCGCGCTCCGCACATGCCCGGTCATCTCAGTCACCCCAGCCTGCTTCGACGGATCATTCCGCGTCACCGGCTCATCAATCCGGCATTCGTCCTCAAACGAATCATTCAGCCGCCCGCGCCGCTGCCGCGCCCGCAACTTGTCGATCGCACGGTTCCGCGCCATCGCCGCCAGCCACGTCGACGGCTTCCCGCGGTCGTCAAGATACATGCCCGCCTTCTGCCACAG
The DNA here is from genome assembly GCA_027483175.1 of Verrucomicrobiaceae bacterium. Lineage (GTDB taxonomy): Bacteria > Verrucomicrobiota > Verrucomicrobiia > Verrucomicrobiales > V1-33 > V1-33. The sequence goes on from JAIXVE010000222.1 coordinate 19,553, forward strand.
GGACGAAAACACCTCCTGCGTGCAGTCCTCCGCGTCCTCGTGATTGTGCAGCACCTGCACCGCCGTCGCGTACACCATGCCCGAAAACCGTCCGTGAAACGACGCGAAGGACATCCGGTCGCCATTCGCGATGCCGCGCAGCATTTGTTTAAGATCTGCCTGGTCATCCACGGCAATGCCTTCCTCAGGCACCTGCGTCAGTACCGTGTTCACTGCGCCTTTCCCGGATTCTTGCGTCAAGGAGTTCATAGGGAGTGTCATTTGGGGGGATGATTGTGATGTGTCTTCTTTCAAGCGCCGTACTTCTCCGCCTTTGTGCAGGTAAAGCGATTACAATTTGAGACATTTATTCGACAGTTCAACTTTTGTCCAACTTTTTGCACGCTTTTCTTCAACAAGCCCCCAACACGCGCTCGCCATCCTCAACAACCCCTCCACCTTGCGTAACAAATGCGCTCCGTCCTGTTCCGGGAAACCGGCTCCCCTCCCTCCGTCTCCTCAGTCATCTCCTCCCCGGACCCCATCCCAGGCCCCGGCGAAGTCCGCCTCCGCATGCGCTTCGCCCCCATCAACCCCGCCGACCTCAACTTCATCGAAGGCTCCTACGGCCGCAAACCCGACCTCCCCGCCACCCCAGGCATGGAAGGCGTCGGCATCGTCGACGCCCTCGGCCCCGATGTCTCTAACATCAATCCGGGCGACGTCGCCATCCCCCTCGGCCCCGGCGGCACATGGGCCGAAACCATCGTCCGCCCAGCCGCCGACCTCCTCGTCCTCCCTCCCGACATCGACCTCCAGCAGGCAGCCATGCTCCGCGTCAACCCAGCCACCGCATGGGGCCTCCTCCACTCCCGCGGCCAACCCGCCAAAGGCTCATGGATCGTCCAGAACGCCGCCAGCTCCGCCGCCGCCCACTGCGTCATCAGCCTCGCCCGCCACCTCGGCCTCCACTCTCTCAACCTCGTCCGCCGCCCCGAATCCGCCGACGCCTGCCTCGCCGCAGGCGCCGACTTCGTCCTAACCGACGACGCCTCCGCCCCAGCCACCGCCGCCGCAATCCCCGGCTTCTCCCCTCCCTCCCTCGCCATCAACGCCGTCGGCGGCGACAGCGCCCTCCGTCTCCTCAACCTCCTCGCCCCCGGCGGCACCATGGCCACCTACGGAGCCATGAGCCGTCAGCCACTCAAGGTCCCCAACGGGCTCCTCATCTTCAAAGACCTCCACCTCAACGGCTTCTGGCTCACCCGCTGGCTCGCCCAACTCCCCCCGACCGAGGTCCGCTCCCTCTACACCAACCTCGCCAACCTCGTCCTCAACGGCACCATCCACCAGCCCGTCGCCGCCACCTACCCGCTCGAAAATCTCCACGACGCCCTCGTCCACGCCAGTACCTCCGCCCGCGGCGGAAAAATCCTCCTCGACCTCCAGTCCCCTGGCTGACACGCCTAACGCTCTCTCCCCCCATGGACCTCTTCTCCCAGCGCCCCGCCGATCCCCCGGAACGCGTCCTCTCCGTCGCCCAACTCACCCGCCGCCTCCGCGACACCATCGAATCCGGCTTCCGCAATCTCTGGGTCAAAGGCGAAATCAGCAACTTCCGCCGCCAGTCCAGCGGCCACTGCTACTTCACCCTCAAAGACGCCTCCGCACAACTCGCCTGCGTCCTCTTCAAAAACACCGCCCAGCAAGTCCTCGTCCCCATGCACGACGGCCTCGCCCTCCAGCTCCAGGGCGACCTCTCTGTCTACGAAGCCCGCGGCCAGTACCAGCTCGTCGTCCGTCGCGTCCTCGCCGCAGGCGCAGGCTCCCTCCAGCTCCAGTTCGAAGCCCTCAAACAGAAACTCGCCGCCGAAGGGCTCTTCGCCCAGGACCTCAAACAACCCATCCCACCCATGCCCGCCACCGTCGCGGTCATCACCTCCCCCACCGGAGCCGCCCTCAAGGACATGCTCAATGTCCTCTCCAGACGCGCCCCGTGGCTCCGCATCCTCGTCGTCCCAGTCCGCGTCCAGGGCCTCGGTGCCGCTAACGAAATCGCCGCCGCCCTCGCCATGGTCAACGCCGAATCCGGCCGCTCCCTCCCGCGCATCGACACCGTCGTCATCACCCGCGGCGGCGGCAGCATCGAAGACCTCTGGGCCTTCAACGAGGAAATCGTCGCCCGCGCCCTCCACGCCTCCTCTCTCCCTGTCATCTCCGCCGTCGGCCACGAAATCGACTTCACCATCGCCGACTTCGTCGCCGACCTCCGCGCCCCCACCCCCTCCGCCGCCGCCGAACTCCTCACCCCAGACCGCGCCGATCTCCTCGCCTCCCTAACCTCCACCTCCCAGCGCCTCCACCGCCGCGTCCTCGCCATCCTCGCCAACGCCCGCCGCATCATCGACCTAACCGCACGCGGCCCGCTCCAGCGCGACCCCGACCGCATCCTCCTCCCATGGCGTCAGTCCCTCGACGCCACCGAAGCCGCCCTCGCCGACGCCACCGCCCAGGCCCTCACCACTCGCCTCGCCACCCTCCGCGACCTCGCCCAGCGTCTCGCCGCACGCCGCCCCGACCGCGTCCTCGCCGAACGCACCGCCGCCCTCGCCATGGCCGCCCAACGTCTCCACTCACGCGCCGCATCCCTCCTCGATCAGCGCCGCGCCGCCCTCCAGCAGCGCGCCGCACTCCTCAGAACCCTCGGCCCAGACTCCGTCCTCTCTCGCGGCTTCACCTGCACGCTCGACGCCGCCGGCCGCGTCGTCCGCGACGCCACCGCCCTCCAACCCGGCGATTCCTTCCAGACCAGATTCCGCCGCGGCCGCATCACCGGCACCGTCCAGTCCGTCGACCCAGGCAACCCTCAGGCAAAATCATAAACCACCGCCTTCACACACAGCGGCTTGAACACCTTCTCCACAAACTCAATGTGCTGCGGGTGCACCTGGTACGCCGCCTCCGCCTCACGGTCCGGAAACACCAGATTCAATCCCACCGCATAGCTGCAGTCCACCACCGCACGCTCGCTCGGCTGCATCTTCCCGCAGCTGAAATGCAGCCACCCCGGGATCGGCCTCAGATATTGCTCCATCCCCGCCAGCAGCGCATCCGCCGCTTCAGAATTCGCAGGGTCGGTCCAGAAAATAACACAGTGGCTGAACATGGTAAGTTAGGTTGCTCCCGGCACCCTAATCAGCTCCGCCGCCGCCGCCACCCCGTTTTCACCAACCCTCCGGCATTCCGCATGATACGCCCCTCCCGCCTCCCGCGTTCCCTCCCATCCCTCCGCCCGCCATGCCCTCGCCTCTCCACCGCCGCGCCTTCCTCCGCTCCTTCGCAGCCGGCTCCTCGCTCTTCCCAGGCCTCGTCTCGGAACTCCTCGCCTCCTCCTCCAGCTCACCTTCCCCCCACTTCAAACCAAAAGCCAAACGCGTCATCTTCCTCTTCATGAGCGGAGGAGTCTCCCACGTCGATACGTGGGACCCCAAACCAAAACTCACCGCCGACCACGGCAAGGAAGTCAAACTCGACCACCCCGAAATCGAAAACCGCCCCGGCTACGAACGCATCTTCCTCAAACGCCCAGGCTGGTCCTTCAAACCCCACGGCCAATCCGGCACCGAAGTCAGCGAACTCTTCCCGCACACCGCCTCCTGCGTCGACGACATCGCCCTCATCCGGTCGATGCACTCGTCCCACTCCAATCACTACAATGCCACCCTCGGCATGCACACCGGCTCCTTCGCCTTCGCCAGACCAAGTCTCGGCTCATGGGTCAGCTACGGCCTCGGCTCCGAAAACGCCAACCTCCCCTCCTTCATCGTCCTCGCCCCCAAAACCCCCTACGCCGGCTCCCAGGTCTGGGCCTCCGACTTCCTCCCCGCCGCCCATCAGGGCACGCTCGTCATCCCCGGCTCGGAACCCGTCGCTAACATCGCCCCGCGCATCCCCGTCCCTCAGCAGCAGCGCGAACTCGCCGCCCTCGCCGCCCTCAACCGCTCCCACCTCGCCCAGCACCCCGGCGACTCCGTCCTCGAAGCCCGCCTCCGCTCCTTCGAAACCGCCTTCGGCATGCAGATGGAAGTCCCCGATGTCTTCGACTTCTCCAAAGAATCCGACGCCACCCTCTCCCTCTACGGGCTCCAGCGCGGCCAATCCTCAGGCTTCGCATGGCAATGCCTCGCCGCCAGACGTCTCGTCGAACGCGGGGTCCGCTTCGTCGAACTCATCGACACCGGCTCCTCTGGCAACTGGGACTCCCACGGCAACATGCAGGAACACGTCCCCCTCGCCCGCAACGTCGACCAGCCCATCGCCGGCCTCCTCCGCGACCTCAAATCCCGCGGGCTCCTCGACGATACCCTCGTCGTCTGGACCACCGAATTCGGCCGCACTCCCTTCAATAACACCCCCGACAACCCCGGCCGCGAACACCACAACTGGGCCTTCTCCTCATGGCTCGCAGGCGCAGGCGTCAAACCCGGTATCACCTACGGCCAAACCGACGACTACGGGGTCCGCGTCGCCTCCAATGGCGTCCACGTCCACGACTTCCACGCCACCATCCTCCACCTCATGGGCCTCAATCACGAACGCCTCACCTTCCACCACTCCGGCCGCGATTACCGCCTCACCGACGTCCACGGCGACGTCGTCAAAGCCATCCTCGCCTGACATTCTCCTCCCATTCCCCCGCCTCTCCCTCTCCCAACCCGCATTCCCCTGCCATCCATTCCCCTGCCCCTCCCTCTCCCTAGCCGCATTCTCCTGCCAATCCTTCTCCCCACCC